>DATLJG010000438.1:0-6034 GCA_035538995.1 Hyphomicrobium sp.
TTACGTAAGGCAGCTCGCTCAGGCCCTGAACGACCGCGTCGTTGTGCATGACGACCATCGTTTCACCGTCGCCGACCTGCCTGATCTGCTCACGAATGATCTGCGGGAGGTTGAAGCGGCTGCTTTCCCAGTTGCCCGGCAAGTTTTGGCTGCCGCGATCAATTCCGCCATCGGCCTTGATGATGCCCGGGCAGCCGATCCCGATGACCGGCGCTAGCTCCATCTTTTCTTTCCGGGCCCACGCATTCAGATCATCCAGCATTTCGATCAGCCGCTCGGTCGCATCCTCGCGATCGGGATCCTCGTCACCGTGGCGCCAGAGTTCCGACTTGACCACACGCGCCTTGGCGAGTTCCGATGATTTCTTGAGGCTAAGCTCGACGACACCGGCACGAAAATTGGTGCCGCCGATGTCGACCGCCAGAATGCCGTCGTGGCCCTTCAGCATCCAGGCGGGCAACAAGTGCGCAGCGCCGAGGAGTCCGGCTTCGTCCGGATCATTGCGGATCAGCTCGAGGTCAATGTCGATATCTTCGGCGCGGAGCAAAAGCTCGGTGCGCGCCACCGCCAGCTCGCCGATGCGGCTGGCGCGAAATCCACCGCCCACCGAAATACTTTCCGTGTCGCGCCAGTCTTTCAAGCGCAGGAAGCGGCGGATGACCAACGCCAGTTGCTGCGCGAAATCTTCGATCGCGCTTTGCACAAGGCTTGCCGCTTCCGCATCTCCCGACGCGAGCAGCTCGGCGAGTTTCTTCTTGCCGATTTCATCACCGGGTTTGCCGTCGAATGGATCTTCGCCGATATCCTTGAGGGGCTTGCGCCACTTCTCGAGAAGATCCCAGAATGCGCCTTTGCTCGCCTTGTCGCCGATGAATCCGTCGCCGTCCTCGATCTCGACGTTGTAGCTATCGACGGTGACGCTCGGCAGAACGTCGGCTCCGTGCTCGGGGAGATCGGATTGTGCGGTCTGCTCTTCTTGTTTCGACATAAGGGTTCCGCGCTCGATTGCGTTCATTAAAGAACACAACGCGCGAAGCCCCTTCCTGGCCGCGACGGCCTCAAATTTATTCACGTCCCGTTGGAGGAGGCCGCACGAATGCGCGCAAACAAACAGCCACACGGCCAAAGCGGAACCGATTACGGAATACCGCCGTTATAGATCGACGTGTCTGCGGGTGCGGTGCGTCGAAGGGCTTGACGCTTTAGGCGGCGGCGGAAGCCAGATGATAAAGTGCGACGCAAATGCTGGCATCGAGAGCGGCGAGAATTAAAATCGCAATCCGACCTGCGTCCATGACGAGTCTCCGGCTTTTTTCATCTGTGCCTGATCGCAAGCGTAGCACAAAATCAGAGAAACGCACGCCTCTGTAAGCGGGTGGTTATCCGTTAGCTTACAGTCGCCTCGGGCGGGGAGACGGGCCAGCCCGCCTCGACATATTTCCGGAACCAGGCGCTGAAAGACTCGGGCGCGCGCGCGATCTGGCGCTCGATGGTGTCGGGAGCCGACCAACTATAGCCGTCGCATTCTTCCGGGTTCGGCGCGATGGCTCCGTCGTAGATGCCGCGAAAGAGGTGCACGAGTTCATGCTCGATGAGGCCGCCGCCAAGTTCCGCCCGATAGGTAAACGTGCCGATCTGGGTCAAGGCGCACGTGATGCCCATTTCTTCGTTAAGCCGCCGAAGCGCCGCATCGGCCGCGCTCTCTCCGGGCCGCGGATGTCCGCAGCAGGAATTCGTCCAAAGACCGCCGGAATGATATTTGTCGATCTGGCGCCGCTGCAAAAGCAGCCGTCCTTTGCCGTCCCAAATCATGACCGAGAACGCACGGTGCAGATCGCCACGCCGGTGCGTCTCGAGTTTCTCCCCGATGCCGACTTCGCGATCCTCATGATCGACGAGCACGATCTCTTCTTGAAGCATGGACGGATTGTTCCCCCGGGCGAACCTCGGCCGCGAGCTTAGCACAAGGATGGGCGCCAATAGGGCCGATAAAATTCATGGATTGCGCGGCCCCGTTGTCGCGCATGGTCCGGGCCGTAGATACGGAGAATGCAAGGAAAAAGCCCGACGGGACGTCAGCGCTGGTAGAAGGCCATCATTCTCGTGAAATTATGATGGATCTGGTCGGCGGGACGGTCGAAGACATCGAGCGGGATGCGCAAAACGTCGCCGCCAAACGTGGACCACGGAAGCCGCATCAGAAACCGATGGAAAGGACGCTTGCGCCAGTCGGCGATCAGCGCCTTGTCCAGAGGCTCTTGAAGCGCAATACGAAGTTCGTTGCTGACTGACCCGCGAACATCGACAGGGACGAGTTCGATCCTCTTGATGGCGCGCCACGAGACGATGCCAAGTCCGTCGGCAAAGATACCGTATTGACCGGCCCCGATGCGCGGACGGCCCGTCTCCAGCAACGGAAAATTGTGGTAGGCAAATCCACCCGCGAGCAGAGCGAGAGCAATGAGAAAGATATTGTCGAAAGCGTAACCGGCGACGCCGAAACAGGCGCCGATAAACGCCACCACATAGACGGGGAATTGAATTTCCTCGCGCTCGTAGGCCACGGTGTAGCCCTGAGGCGGATATTCCTGGTTCAAGGCCGGGTGCTCTTCATCTCGATCCCTCATAGCTTATCAATCAAGGAGTGTGCCACGGGATCGAACGAACACACTGCCTTGATGTTCTTCGCCAAATCGCGGGTATTTGTTGCTGCGCCGTCCATTTCTGCTTAAAGCGTAAGCGACGTTGCGCCATATGCCGATTATTCCGGCATTCTTGCAGGATCGAACGCGGCGTTCGCTTGCCTGTTCGATCGGGCTGTGAGAGTTGCCCCCGCCATATGCCAACGTTAGACTGAATCGTATTCGACTCTCTCGACGGCAGCCAAGAGACCTCATGCGCCGATTTGTAAATCTGCTGATCGGTCTTGTGTTCGCGGTGCACAGCCTTGTGCCCGTTGGCTTCATGCTAGCTGCAACTCCGGGGCATGCCGGAGAACTCCAGATCGTCATTTGTACCGGACACGGTCTGCAGACGCTGACGCTCGACAGCAAGGGAGAGCCGCGTCCGCAAAAAGCTCCGGATGCAAGCAAGGACAGATGCCCTTATGCGCCGGTCGGGGCCGTCGCAGTCGATCATGCGACACCGCATCTCCTCGTTCGGACCGTCAGCTACGCGGCCCTGACGTATCGTATTTCGCGCGAGCGTTTTCGTGCGACTCCAAGGCCGGATGGACACTCCGCGCGCGGGCCCCCGGCTGCCCTGATCTGAAAGTTCAGCGTTCTTGCCGCGTTGCCGAGAGGGTGTTCGCCCCGGCGATGCAGTTTCGCAGCTTCAGTTCAGTTGGATCATGGAAATGCTTTCTTCATCAGCCCGCCATCCGGCGGTCGCGCGGGAAAATCAGCCCGTTCATAGGGGCAGACGTCGTAGCACTCTCGCCTCGTCGATCGTTGCGCTGCTTGCCTCAACGCAAACCTCTTTCGCCCAGGATGCTGGAGGATCGAACGCGATAAGTTTGCCGGACGTAACGGTTCAGCAGACGAACGCCAAGCCGAAGCCAAAGGTCGCGCAAAAAAGCAAAGCGAAAGCCAAGCGTAAGGTCGTCGCCAAGTCGCAGGCGTCCCCGGCGACCAATCCGACCCCGGCGGCATCAGCCGAAGTCATCGGCGGAACGTCACAAAGTGCCGCTTCAAGTTCTTCCCCGGTGCGCGGCAATCCGGGAACGCCCTCTGCCAATGTGGCGGGCGTCTCGGGTGCGTCTGGCCCCGGTGCTCAGACGGCGACCGATGTCGACATGACGCGCTTCGACAATACGCCCATCTTCTCGGTTGGCGATATTTTGCATGAGGTGCCGGGCGTCTCGGTAAAACAGGGGAACGGCCCGCGTGACCTGGGCATTTCGATCCGCGGCTCGAATGCCCGCAACGGCTTCGCCATCCGCAACATCGTCATTCTCGACGACGGGTTTCCCGTTACCCAGCCGGACGGCGTATCGCGCAGCGATTTGATCGATCCGCATGCTTATGCGGGCGTCGATGTCTGGCGCGGTCCATCCTCCGCTTTGTTCGGCAACTATGCGACGGGCGGCGCCATCAATTTCCGGACGTGGCCCGGCGGCGTTATCGACGGCGTGCAGTACGGCGTCGACGTCGGCAGTTTCAACTACCTCAACAACTACGTCATCGGGGGCGCCAAAGGAGAAAATTGGGAAGGCTCGATTTTCACCAGCGATGTCCGAGGCGACGGCTATTTCGAATACGGCAGCTTCAATACGCAGACGATCAACGCATTGTTGACCTACAAGCCTACGTCCGCCGATACGATCACGCTCAAGGCAATCAACAACGATCTCTATACCGAGTTGCCGTTCCGTGCGTCTCTGAACAATTTCAAACTGAACCCGTACCAGAAGGGCTGCAAGACCGCGGCCACCGCAGCACCGGGTTGCGAAAAGCTCGATTTCTCCGGCGTTCCGCAAACGGCGGAGCAGGCGGGTGCCAATCGCGACGATCGCCGGACCATCGGCGGCGTGCGCTGGGATCACGCATTCAATGCCCATACCAGCGGCCAGGTGCAGTTCGTCATTGACGACCGCGACATCAATCAGCCGACCGGCAGGACGAGCGCGATCGGAGATTATCTCTCCTACAATCTTTCCACGGGACTGACGAACCAGTCGACAGTCGCCGGACTGCCGACGCGCGCGTATCTCGGAGCGTTTTGGAATTATCTGCCCGTCAACGGCCAGACGTTCCTGGTCGCGCCGGGGGGCGACGCAAGACTCGGTAATTTGGATTCCACCCAAGCCGGTTCAACGATGAATTTCGGAGCCCGTGCCCGCGAGGAAGTCAAGCTGACGAACGAGGTCGCCGTCGTGGCCGGTGCGACGATCGAGAAAACGATCCTCGAAGGTACGTCACAAAGATTCACGTACGACGCGGATGGAAACCTCGACACGATCACCAGCGTCTCAGCCTCGCGCGATCTGACGAACATCGCGCCTGAGATCGGCGTCCTCTACACGCCGAACCGGGAATGGCAGCTTCGCGCGCGGTTGGGGACGGGTTACGGCACGCCGCAATTCTCCAACCTGTTCGTGACGCCGGATGGTGAAGCCGGAAACAACACGGAGCTGAAGTCGCAGACCAATGTCGGCATCGACCTTGGCGGCGACTGGACTCCGGCGCCCGGCGTCGTCTTGAGCCTTACCGGCTTCTACGAATTCTTCCGTAACGAACTGGTGTCTCAGTCCGCCGGACCGGGATTGTTGAACTTCACGTATAATGCCCCCGCGTCGGAACATCGCGGCATCGAAGCGTCGGCAGACGTTGCCCTCGCGCCGGGATGGCGGTGGACCGCATCCTACCTGTTCAACGATCAGGTCTATACGGACTACGATGAACTGCTTTCAGGCGCGACATCGGCCGTCAGCCGGGCAGGAAATAAAATTCCAGGTGTTTCGCCGAACGAGGTCAGCACACGTTTGGCTTACGACCAGCCGGCCGGCCCGTTCAAAGGCCTTGGCACATATGTCGAATACGAGTGGCACGATGGTTTCTACATGGAAAACGCCAACCTGCTGACGGCGCCAGGGTACCAATTGGTCAATCTGAACGTTCACTACACGAAGGAGTTCACCAGAGGTCCTGTTCGCTCGTTGATGACGTATTTCGAAATCAGGAACCTTTTCGATAAAGCCTACATCTCTTCAGCGAACAGCATCACCGACCGGGTGGGTTATACGGCCGACGAACTGGCCGGAATTTCCGGCTTCATCTACGCCGGCGCGCCGCGGACATACTATGGCGGCATGAAAGTGAGGTTTTGAGTTCCATGCGTCATTACCGATTTCTCTGCGGGCCGCTGCTTGTTGCGGCGGCCCTGCTGACGGCCCCGCATAGGGCGGCCGCTCACGAAGGACATCAACACGCCCACGCCACGGCGTGCAAAACGACGGCGCTTGCCTGCGCCAGTGTTGCGACCGGAGCGTTCGCGCCCGACGGGACATTCTGGGTGACGTGGACCGCGGGCGGCC
>DATLJG010000439.1:0-3935 GCA_035538995.1 Hyphomicrobium sp.
AACATCGGTTCGATGTACGGGGCTATCACGACGACGCACGCCGTCGCGAGGTATCCCAACAGCGAGAAAAGCCAGAACATCCATCCGACATTTTTGAGAAACGCGGATTGATCGCGTTCGTGCAGAGTGACGAGGTTGGGGTACAGGGAGGTTGCAGCGGCCCAGGGCAAAAGCCCAAGAAACTGAATTCCTGAAAACGCCAGTGCATAGAGGCCGACCTCATCGAATGTTCCTATTCCGGCCAGCAGTAGATGATTGATGCGAAAGAAAAGCATGACGATGACGGCCGACGCCATCGCCGGCAGGCACTGGCGGGCCAGGAACAACATCCTATGGCGATCGACAGACCAGTTCGAAACGTGATGGCCCGATGCGCGATACGTTGCGATCAGCGCTCCGCCAAGGACCATGGCTTCAACCGCAGTCGCCGCGCCAATATAGCTGATCGGCGCGTGCCAAACGCACAAAGCGATTTTAATCGTGGCGGAAATCAGCAACGCCAAGCTGCGCGCAAAAACGATCGGCAGCGGCTTCATTTCGGCCTTGAAGGCCGCCTCGATCACAAGAATGGCATTCGGAAAATTGGCGAGGGTCATCAGCAGCGCCAGCTGATGCAGCACCTCATCATCGGGATTGACGATTGCGATATATGCGAGCGGCAGCAGCGACGCGACTATGCTTGCGCCGAATAACATCAGGGCCGCACTGCCGAGGATTTCAGCGCGTTCCAGCGGCCTGCGTACGAGTTCGCGCATGAGGATCGGCTCGGCACCGAGCGCAAGAAACGGTGCAACCATCTGCACCGCCGTTTGCACGTAACTCCACTTGCCGAAATCCGCCGGTCCGTAGTTCTTCACCAATACGGCGAGAACGATGACGTTCAGGACAACTCCGAGGACGCGATCACAAAGCAGAAGAAACGTCGAGCTTATGACGTCCTTCTTGGCTCTATAGAACGATGCGGGCCGGGCAATGGCCGAGCGCATGGTCGTCATTTCGCGCTCTGCCCGACCCCAAGCGCCATCTTGGAAAGTTCGACGGCCATTCGGCGCAGCGACCACAGCGACAAGAGAGCCTGCCGTTCAATCTCGGTCGATGCCCGCCTCGTCATCGACCCTTCCGCCCATAAGCCCGCGCGATCACGTGCTCCATAGATGAGAGTTCTCGCGGCCTGGCTCATCGTGTAGGCCGGTGCGATTTCCGCGCTCTCGCTGTGCCCGGCATCGACGGCGTGCTTCACCGTGCCATAACACGATGCTTCGGCAGGCGACGGCGACAGCACGAGGCGCTTGAGACTGCGGAGGCTCGACGCACGCAGTTCCTCCATAAGCTCCACTGCATCGAACGACGCGGCCGTGTGCCCCGACGTCAAATCCTCGACAAAGGCCATGATCCCACGCTGTTGCGTGCCCAGCCCCCATTGCAAAAGAGCTTCGTTCTTTTCGGCCGCGAGCTGCGCAGACACTTTCCCGCTATTCGGATCGATGGCGTAGCCAACAACGGTTCCATGGTCCGCCGAACAAAATGTTTCGAGGAGAGAGGCATTCAGCCAGCGCTTGAAGGGTGCGAACGTCGCCATGCGGTCGGCGATGCGCGGCGGACGTCCGGCAAGTCCGAAATAGAGGCCTGACATCGCGTCCGCCGCCGTTTGCATCTCGGCATCGTTTTCGATGGTCCGCGATAGGTGCAGCTGAAGGTTCCCATGCCAGCCGATATCGACGAGCATCGGCGTGGCGGCCGGCTTGTTAAAGCCTTCTTGCATCAGGTATCGTCTCAAGGCCTCCTTCTGCTGACGCGCATCTGCGAGAATGCGCGGCCGGCAGCTTTCGAGGAGCTCTCGGGTCGTAAGTGCGGCTCGCGTATTCCGGATCTCGCCCCCGCGTGCCTCGGCTTCGATGTCGAACCCGAGAAGCGCGCTCGTCGCGGCAACGTCCGCACTCTCGTTCCTCTCCAAAATGCGTGCAACCACATTTTCCGGATCGGAGGCAAGGCTTGGCAAGAAGAGAGCCTTGCGCGACGCCATCAAATAACGGCATTCGATCGGCCATTGCAGCCATTTCACGAGTGCCTCGGCGATGCGCTGTAGAATCTGGCCATCGCGCGCCAAGTAATACAACGTGCTGTTGCCCTTTTGGCGCGCCTCGATCAGAGTCCAAAGAACAAAACCCGTCAGGAGCGGTCCCGCGACGTTGGCTGATGTCTCCCAGATCGTTCGCAGGTGCGCATCGGAGAGATTTTGACGGAGCCGCGCCGTGCGCGCGCATCCGGCGATTGCCGACTTGGCGAGTACTGATCCCGATTTCGCCGCGTAGATATCTTTCTCATAGCGCGACGGTTCTGCATCCATGAAAAGCGCCGCTTCGACACCGAGTTGACGCGGCTTGAGCACATCGCTCAAGGCATTGTCGCCAAGGTGCATGATCTCGGAACGTTGAGCACCGAGACGCTTTGCAACGATATCAAAAAGCCTACCTTCGCGCTTCGTCGCATCGTGGGACGAGGAACAGAAAAGCTCATCGTCGGAGCAATTGATCCCGCATCGACTCAGCATATGGCGCAAAACGGTGGCGCTGAAATAGGTATCGGATAGCAAGATCGTTTGAGGTATCTGCGACCGATGCGCCCGCAAACGCTCGACAGCCTGAGCTATCGGCCGAAGGGCGCGAACCTCGGCATTCAGCTCCAATATCTTGGCGAGATGCTCTTGCTCCGGAGTCCAACCGCATTCCAAGGCGATATCGGCATAGATGTTGTCGAGCGTCGCCTCGTTTTTGCCCCGGCGCACCGCACAGCGGCGCTCGGCTCCAACGCGAATGGCTTGCCATTCGGCTTCGCTTCCATCAAATAGGCCGCGTTCCTTAAGCTCGCGCCCGATCGCCAAAAACAGATCCGTGGGCTGAAACCAAACTCGCGTGATCAATGTGTCGAATACGTCGAAGGACGATACACGGCACGCGGCGCGCGGTGAAGGAACTGCAAACTCCCGGGCTCGCGCTTGCCGCGATCTTTGGCGGAATGCTTCGAAGCTCAAAATTCGTTGTCCAATCACGATAGACATCTCCTGTTCGAGACTCGCGCATCATCCGGCGCAAAGGCGCGCTTAGGCGCGCCGATTTTCGCGTAGCCCTGCAATGACGTTCGCGCTTATGAACCGGTTCCGCGCACCAACTCAGTTTTCAGAGTGTGCCAAAGGATGCGAAGGTCGAAAACAATCGACCAATTTTCGATGTAGGCGATATCGTAATCGATGCGCGCCATCGCGAATTTTGCGTTGGCCGTACTTCCGCGTAGGCGATTGATTTGGGCCAAGCCGGTTATGCCCGGACGCATACGATGACGAGCGAAATAGTGCGGAACCAAGGATTCATAGTGCATGCCTGCCGCGCGCATTCCTGGAACGTGCGGACGCGGGCCGACCAGAGACATGTCTCCGCGAAGGACGTTTATAAGCTGAGGAAGCTCATCGATATTCGTCCGCCGGATGAATTTTCCGATTGGCGTCACGCGAGGGTCGTTGGCTTGCGTTTGCGCGACGCCGGTTCGGTCGCCTCGATCAATGTGCATCGAGCGAAATTTCAGAACGTCGAAGAGTTCATTGTCCAAGCCGTAACGCGGCTGATGGAATAACACCGGGCCGCGCGATGTCAGTTTTATGACCAGCGCAATAGCGATCAGCAGCGGTGATAGAACCGCGATGAGCAACGCTGAAGCGGCGACATCCATCATCCTCTTGCTCGCAAGCTGCAGCCTTAGACCGGCGTCGGCTTGAGAGAATGGACGGCCGCCAACAAATTCAGCCGCCAAGTCTTGCGTCGTCTTGAGTACAGTCATCGCACGTCCCTCTGGATCCGACAGCGACACGATCATGCATCGCATTTCTGGCGACGCCTACTGCGTCGCAGCATCGCCCCTTATGCTTCAGGCATTGAAAAAAA
>DATLJG010000440.1:0-1921 GCA_035538995.1 Hyphomicrobium sp.
TCGCGCATCGCAACGAGCGTGATCTGCCCGGAAAGCCCGGCGTTCGGATCGCAACAGTGGTTCACGTAATCCGGCGGCTCGCAATCGGACAGCGAGACCAGATATTGGTTTTCCTCGACCTGTAGCGAGTACCGCCGAACGGTTGGCGGCATGTCGTTCAGCTCTTCGCTGCTCACCAGCGTACCGCTCCAAACGACGATCAGTTCACCTTTGGCAATAGCCGCCCGCGCGACGACCGTGTGGCCGCCGCGGTTGGGGGTCGGATGAACTTCGCATTTCGGGGAGAGGAAGGAGTGGGCCCTACCGCTCATTCATTGACCTCAATTGGCCTCAACGAGCGGGGCACGTCGCGGTCGCGAATAAAACGCGGTGCGGCGTATCCCTCGGTTTGCCGTCAGCCTGGCGACAAACGCCGCATCACATAGTTTCGCCGCAGCCGGAGTCAACGGCGAAAAATTGGGAGTGCGATAATCGTCCGCTCACTTTTTATTTCGAAGAATGTGAGTGCGAAAGAAAGCGGCAAAACGAGGATTCCCCCGCAACCTAAAGCAGCGGACAGAGGCGGGCTTGCGCACCCTGCGGTAGGGATCGGCGTCAGGACGTGCGCTTCAAGACCGCGATGAAAAAACCGTCGGTGCCGTGACGGCCGGGCGTCAGTAGCAGCGAATCGGATCGCCCGTCAGCAGATGGAGGCGCTTCACCCGGCAGACCGGCCGCCGTCCATGCCTCGGCAATCGGCACCGCCTGAAAGTCGTCCCGCTCCTTGAGGAGCGCTGCCACTTGGCCGGTATTTTCCTCGGGCAAGATCGAACACGTCACGTAGACGAGTTGGCCCCCCGGCTTCACGAGCGAAGCCGCCCGGGCAAGAACCGAACGCTGCTCGCTCTGTCGAGCCGCCAGCGCCTCGGGTTTCAACTTCCACTTGGCATCGGGGCGTCGCCGCCAGGTTCCCGTTCCGGTGCAGGGAGCATCAGCCAACACAACGTCGAAACGCGGCCCCAGCGCCTCAAGCGCCGCGTCCTCGCCCGCCCGGATGACCTGCACGTTGCGCACGCCGGCCCGCTTGATCCGCTCGAAGATCGGCTTCAGCTGATGGCGATCCGCATCGTAGGCGTAAAGCTGCCCGGTATTTTGCATCAGCGCTGCGAGCGCCAGGGTCTTGCCCCCTGCCCCGGCGCAAAGGTCGAGCACCTGCTTTCTCGGACCGGCACCGGAGAGAAGCGCTGCAATCTGCGAACCCTCGTCCTGAATTTCGAACCAGCCAGCCTGAAACGCAGCCTCGGCCTGTAAGTTTGGCGTCCTCTGCGCGCCGGACGGCGGCGGCACGCGAATGCCGATAGGAGAAATCGGACACGGCTCCGCTCCGAACGACGCCAATGCCTTCAACACTTTCTCCGGCGTCGATTTCAACGTGTTGACACGCAGATCGGCGGGAGCACGCCGCGCCATCGCCTCGCCTTCCGCCACGGCCCGCGATCCGAATTGCTGCGAGAACGACGGCCAGAGCCATTCTGGAATATCGGCCCGCGCCGCGTCGGGCGCAGAACTCATGTCCCGCGTCAGCCCGGCAAGCTCGACATCCGATAACGGCTCGGGGGCGTGATCGGCGCCGTTGCAGGCCTCGGCGACAGCTTCCGGTGAAACCCCGAGAGCCGACGCAGCCGCACCGATGGCGAGTGCACGCGGCGTATCCGCCCCCAGCGCCCAGGCGAGCGATGCGCGCCGGCGCAGAGCGTCATACACGAGGCCGCCGATGGCGTTACGGTCGCCGGACCCGGCAAAGCGATGGGCTTTGCCCCAGTCGGTGAGTGCGATTGCGACGGGCTGGTAACGATTGAGGATCGCCTCCAGAACCTCGATCGCCGCGGCGATCCGGGCTCCAGGTCTCATATGATTTCCATTCAGATGCCGGCCAAAATCT
>DATLJG010000441.1:0-11725 GCA_035538995.1 Hyphomicrobium sp.
GGAGCCCTTGTCATCGATGCGATCGGCGCGGGCGGTCAGCGTGAAGGGAACTGCGCCCGGCGCAAGAACAAGCCGTCCCGCCGTTTCGGCGACGATCCTTTGCACGCCGTCGCGCCGTGCGGTTTCTCCTTCGGCAAACCATGACAGGAAACGCTTCAGGCGTGGCATCCAGAAGGCCGCGATGCGTGCGTGGCCGGTGTAACTTACGAGAACCTGCTGCGCGATGCGTTCGAGTTCGGCGAGCGGAGTCTCGGGCAATTCCGCCGGGTACATTTCGGAAAAGCGGCGGAGAACATCATGGACGAGCCCGCCGCGCAAACTGGCGTCTGGCGAAGCGCCGAGGGGCGGCAACGGTTCGAGCTTCAAGATATGGCGCGCATACGTTGCGTAGGGATTGGCGATCCAGCGTTCGATTTCGGTGACGCTCAGCTGGCGCGGCCGCAGCGGCAGGTCGGGCTTCGGCTCCGGTGGTTTGATCATTTTGCGTTCGGCAATCCGGTCGCGCGCGCGCGCCCAGTCAAGCCAGGGTCGATCGGCGTCGAGGACGTGCTCCAGTTCCATGCCCTTTAGCAACGCGCCGATGCGCATCAGCCAGCGCGACGGCACCGTCGGGACGCCATCGACTTTCTCAGCGCGGGTCAGATAGACGGTCCGCGCGCCGAGAAACGATGTGAAATCGTGCGCGGCACGGCCGATTTCTTCTTCGGGTGCGGGCAATCCTAGCTCGCTGCGCATCGGCCGATTGAGCCAAGCGCCGGGTTCGGCGGCTTCGGGCCACGTACCTTCGTTGAGCGAGCCGAGGATCATGATGTCGGGCTGCTGAAGCCGGGCTTCAAAAGGCCCCCATATGAAGACGCGCGGGTGGACGGCCGTGCGTTCGCGGACGTTCTCGCGCGCCAGCAGCGTCGCGTAGAGATCGGGATAGTCGGCCGCGCCAATGTCGATTTGCGGCGTTTCGGGATCGAGCAGCTTGGCGAAAAAGCGTGCCGCCGTTTCGCCCGCCTCGTTTTGCCAGAGCGGGTTCTGCGCTTCCGGCGCGGGCATTTCCTCCTCCGGCAGAACCGCCAGTGCTTCGGCGACTTCCGCGTGGGCACGCGCAAAATCCGAGAGGGGCCGTGTGCTGCCTGCCGCATACAGCGAGATCAACGGCTGGAAGGCTTGGGCCATGCGCTTGATGAGGACGTGCGCGCCGTCGCGATCTTCCTGCCAAAGCCGCCGGGCGGCCGTGTGCTGATACTTCCTCTCGCCGGGTGCGCTTTCGGCTGACTCGAGTGCGGCTTCGATGCCTTCGATTCCGCGTCCGAGATAGGACGTTCGGAACGCGGTGATTTCCAGTGCACGCGCAAATCGGCGGACGTCGAACGGCTTGAAACCCAAGCGGCAGAGCGGATGACGCAGCAAGGCCATCGTTTCGGCGGGCGCGAAGCCGCTGACAATTGCGCCGATGACGAGCGCGAGGAATGCGCCCGGGACGGTCTTCGCGAACGGACGGCCGGCGCTGTCATCGACGCGAATGCCCCAGGCTTCGAGGCGGATCGCAACGCGCCGCGCCAGGAGCCGGTCCGGAGAGACGAGCGCCGCCGTCTGCCCGGGCGTTTCGACGGATTCCCGCAGAATGAGGGCGACGATTTCCGCTTCATCCTGCGCGGACGGGGCTTCGATGAGTGAGACGCCGGAGAGCGCGCGGGCCAACTCGGCTTTATCGGCATTGGCTGCGTAGCGGTGCCACAGGTTGGTCGTCGCCGACGGGCGCATCGCCTCGCTGAAAAACGCTGTGCGCGTGCGGCTTTCAGAGCCGGGCTCGGAGCCGGGGAGGGTGCGCACCTCGCTGCGCGCCGTTCCGAGATTGTCGAGGAGTTTTCTCAGGCCGAACTGAGGATGTTCGGGATGCTCCGTCTGATCGGAAACGATACTGTTCCAACCGGCGTCATCGAGGGACTGATCGAGCGCCGGAAGGACGATGGCTCCCGCAGGCCGCGCGATCACGGCACGCATCAGTTCGACCGTCGCCGGGATCGAACCGGTGACGCCGGCGACGATGACGATCTCCTCCGGTTTCAGATTCGCGATCCGCTCGGCTTCGGCGAGGATCAGCGCGTTGCGGCGGGCTCCGGGCGAGGCCATGCCACTCGCTGCGAGATGCAGAGGCCAATACTCGGTGACGATCTTGAGAAAGTCGACGGTCTTTTGCCAATGCGCGGCGTAGGCTTCCGGCACGAGATTCTGAATGTCCGAGAGCGAAACATTCTCGCGTTCGATATCGTCCATCAGCTTGCCAAGCTCGGCCGCGAGTTGCGCGGATTGAGCAGGCGTCGTTCCAGAATTCCGAGTGGCAGCGGACTGCGCCATGCCTTCGTGCCATCGGCCGACGAGTTGCATCAAGACCAGCGTCCGGTCGAGCGCGTCGATGGCGGGAGGCTGCTCCAGTGCATCGGCGCCTGTGAATCCGTCGGACGCCAAACTTGAGATCAGCGACAGGTCGTCTTCGCCTTCCGAGATCGGGCGGATGCGCGGCATGATGATCGCCGGCGCTTCGGCGACCGACAGGAATGCCTCGCGCGCAGCCCGCGCGGCGCGGCGCGTCGGCAGCAGCAGCGTGATATTCGGTAGCGAAAGAGGATCGGGCGCGCGGCCACCCGGCACCGGCAGATCGCCACTCAGGATGGCGCGCGCCAGAGCGTGCAGGAACGGCGTGCCTGTCGGAAGCGTGAAGATATTGGCTGTCATCAGTCGGCTCCGGGCAAAGCCGAACCGACCTTCATCGACTCCGCGATTGCATTTTCCGCATGGCCGATGGCGTCGGGCGTTCCGACATGCATCCAGATACCTTCGAGCCGCAGCCCGTATAAACGTCCGGATTTAATGGCGCGGTCCCACACTTTGTTCAGGGAGAACCGGCCCTGCGGTGCGCCGTCGAACAGGCGCGGATGCGCAATCGAAACTCCGGCGAAGACAAAGGGCGCAACGCGCGCGCCGGACTGGCGCGTCAGCCGCCCGGTCGTATCCATTTGAAAATCGCCGGGCCCATCGTAACCAATGCTGGTCGCGACCGAGGCGACCAGAAGCAAGGCGTCCATCGCGCCGTCATCCCAGGAGCCGAGCAAGCGTTTGAGATTGGAGCCCATGCCCTCGATCCAGATGGAATCGGAATTATGGATCAGGAATGGGTCGCGGCCGAGTTCTGGAAGCGCCTTGAGTACGCCGCCGCCGGTGTCGAGCAATTCGTTGCGCTCATCAGAAATGGCGATGCTCGGCGTCTTGCGGCGCGCGAGGTGCTTTTTGATGTGATCGGCGAGATAATGGACGTTGACGATCGCGCGCGTAATGCCTGCGTCGGCGAGACGATCGAGAACGTGATCGATCAGCGGCTTTCCATAAACGGAGACGAGTGGCTTCGGGCGATCGGCCGTCAGCGGCCGCATCCTCTCGCCCTTTCCGGCGGCTAGCACAAAGGCGCTGGTCGGGCGCTTCGTGGAGGTCATCGCGACGGTCTCCGGATTTTGCTTAGATCGTCAGAGGTTGCATCCGTAGCTTCGGAGGCAGGTTGCGGTCATACCACGCCGCGAGCCGCTGCAGACCTTCATGCTTCAAATTGCGTTCGAGATACCCCCAGATCCTTGGGACATGGGCGAGGTATTGGCGCTTGCCGTCGCGCATTGCAAGGCGGGCGAAAATGCCGAGAATTTTCGTATTGCGCTGCGCTCCCAGTGCTGCATAGCAAAAGCGGAATTCGCCGGCATCGAAGGTTGCGTCGCGCTTGGTCACGGCGGCGAAGTAGTGGTCGAGCAGGGCGTTTTCGAGGCTTTCCGGCACATCCAGCCGGGCGTCCTGCAGCAGCGATACAAGGTCGTAGGCGGCGGGACCGCTCATCGCATCCTGGAAATCGATAATGCCGACGTCGCGCGGGGTCGGACGACCGTCGAGGGCGATCAGGTTCGGGGAATGATAATCGCGCAGCAGCCAGGCTTTGGGTTGTTTCAGGACGCGGGCAAAAATGCGCTGCCATTCGGCCGTGAATTCCGCGCGAGCCGCATCGGGCGCCGGACTGCCGTGAAGCGCCGGCCAATACCAGTCGAGCAAAAGCTGCGTTTCGATTTCCAGCACGCCTTCGTCGGCTTGCGGCAGCTTGAACGTTGCGCCGGATGCGAGAGCGATGCTTCGCGGCGGCGGCGCGGACTGCACTGCGATCAGAGTTTCCGTCGCGCGCCGCCACAGCGATTGCTGATCGGCGCCACGGGCGACCTCGGCTCCGAAGACCTTGTCGCCAAAATCCTCGATGATCAGGAGGCCCTGCTCCAAATCTTCGCCGAGAATTTCGGGCGTTGAAACTCCGGAGTCGCGAAGCGCATTGGCGATGGCGACGAAGGCCGTCACGTCCTCGGCGAGATGCGCGATGGCGCTGTAAGGTTTGCTGTCGCGAATGGGCGGACCATCGGGTTGGCGCGGCGAATCGACGAGCAGGGCGCGCGCGCCGTCGCGTTTTGTCAGGCGCGCGTAGCGGCGCGGGGAGGCGTCGCCCTGCAGATAGACGAGCCGTGTATCGGGATCGCCCCAGCCGGTATCGGCGACGAACTTGCGGATGGCGGCGAAGCGGCGGAGGCGCGCGGCGAGCTGAGGCGCGGCGGCGATCGTGATCGTTCGCTGGTTTTCGTTGCCACCTTCTTCAAGGCGCAGAGCGATGTGATCCGCCGGAATGCGGCCGCCGCCGCGCGAGGGCCATTCGATGACGGCGACGCCGCGCGTCAGGGCCGCGTCGAGGCCAAGCTCGTCGAGTTCGTTAGGATCGGTGAGACGATAGAGATCGAAATGCGCGACGTCGAAACGCGGTGTTTCGTAGGCCTGCGTCAGCGTGAAGGTGGGGCTCGGGACGTCGAGGTCCGGATCGCCGGAAAGCGTGCGGATCAGGGCGCGGGCAAACGTGGATTTGCCGGCTCCGAGATCGCCTTCGAGGCAAAGCGTGTCACCGGGCTGCAGAAAAAAAGCGATCTCGTCGGCGAGGCGGACGACGGCATCTTCGGTCAGATCGCGGAACAGGAATGAACTCATCGCGCCTAAACTACGCTGCCCGCCCGCGGCGTGCCAAGGGTGACGGCCCACTTCCGGACGCCGTGACGGGGTCCTCGGGAATCCTGATGGTCACGCGCGTGCCTTTATTTTCATCTGACGACACTTCGATCGTGCCGCCATGCAATTCCACCAGGCTTTTGACGATAGAAAGGCCAATTCCCGCGCCGCGGTGACCGGAGCCGTGGCTACGGCTCTCGAAGCGTTCGAAAATATGGGCGAGTTCGTCCTTTGGAATGCCGACGCCGTCGTCCGCGACGTCGAAAACGATGTCGCCGCTTTCGCGCCAGCACTTGATCCGTATCGTGCCGTTGAGTTTCGAGAAGCCGACGGCGTTCGAGAGCACGTTGTAAAGAATTTGTCGGATGCGAACTTCGTCGGCCATGAACTCGTTTACGTCGTCGTCGACGGCGATATCGATCGTCAGGCGATTGCGGGCGGCGCGCTCGTGGATGCCCGGGAGCGCCGCATCAATGACGCTCCGGGCGCCGACCGGCGTGAGCTTCAGCTGCAAAGCGCCGGCATCGATGGTGGCGAGATCGAGGATGTTGGTAATGATCGCTTCCAGCGTCTTCGACGACGACGTGATGTCGGTGAGGTATTCGTGCTGCTTGGCGTTGAGTTCGCCCAACTCCGGGCTCGAAAGCAGGTCCGAAAACCCGATGATGGTCTGGAGCGGCGTTCGCAACTCGTATGAAATGTGGCTGATGAATTTCATCTTCAGCCGGTCGGCGGCTTCCAGAGCGTCGTTGCGTTCGACCCAGGCACGTTCGGCGCGCTTCGCATCCGTCACGTCCGCGAACGTCAGAAGCGTTGCTCCGTCAGGCAGCGGCATCAGAGTGTAATCGATAACGAGTTCGTCGGCCCGGACCATCTGGCCGGAGAACGCACCGCGCTCGTCGGAAAACGACGTGACGGCACGGCCGACCCGTTTCCACGTGTCGTCAACGGGATGCAATGTCTGTGCGGCGGCGATGACTTCCCCGACGTGGGGATGCTCTTCGAGCCGTTTTGCCGGCATTTTCCAGATCTGGCAAAAGGCTTTGTTGAACAGCTTCAAGCGGCCGTTGGTGCCGAACACCGCCACGCCTTCCTTCAGGCTATTCAGCGTTTCGCTCTGGACATCGATGAGGGCGTTATAGCGGCCTTCCAGCGCCAGGCGTTCGGTTTCATCCGCGAACAGGAACGTTACGCCGCCGTCCGGACGCTGCTCGGCCATGACGTGGAGAATTCGCTCGTCGGTCAGGGTCCAAATGTCGTCGAGCGCCGCGCCTGTGCGATAGCAAGCCAGTACCTGCGCTTTCCAGTCGCGATGGCTGACGACCGGTTCCAGGAGGCCGATCTCGCGCAGACGGTCGAGAATGACGCTATCGCTCGGATGGGTGTCGAGCCACTCGGTATCCAGCGACCAAAGCTTGGCGAAGGCGGCGTTATAGAAGCCGAGTTTGTGGTCGGAATTGAAGATTGCAACGGCGGTTTCGACGCGATCGAGCGTGCGGTCGTAAGCGGAGATCTGGCGTTCGAGTTCGCCCTGTGCGCTTTCGATGTCGGTGACGTCGATCGCGGCCCCCGCGGTCATACCTTCGACGGGAAGCACGATGACGTCGTGCGGTTTGCGTTCGCCCCTGGTGACGAGGTGAATGCGCGATCCGTAAGTTTGTCCCGCGGTGATGGCTTTGGCGACCGCCTTGCGCTGCCGTGTTTCGAGCAGTTCGATCTGGCGTTCGAGAACTTCAATTTCGCTTTTGGCATCGACGGCGCTGACGTAGGCGGCGTTCACCCAGATCAGCCGGTTGTCCATGCCGCGCAGCCAGACCGGCATCGGCAGCGTGTTGAGGAGCGCACGGCTTGAACGGATGTCGCGTGCGAGGTTGGTCTGCTGTTCCTCGATCCGTGACAGCTCCAGCTTGTAGCCGGAGATATCCTTGAGGCGGAGCACGGCACGGCCGCCGGCTGCACGTCCCTCGGCCTCGATAATGCCGCCGACGATTGTTTTGACGATGATGCTGAAAGAGCGGCCGCTGACGAAAAGCGTATCGAGCGCCGCTTTCAAATTTTTCGCCGACCCGGCTTCGAGCCACTGGCCGAAGCGGAGGATTTCAGCGTGGTGCTCGGGCAGCCCCGGAACAGTCGACAGGGTGTGAGAAACGATGCGGACGGCTTGGCCCTGTTCCCAGAAAATCAGCACCTGCGGTTCGGCGCGTATAATCGAATCCGCAGCAGCCAGATTGCGGCGAAGCTGCGTGCTCTCGGCTTTGGCGGTACGCGCTTCGCGCCGGGCTATCGTTCCCATGCGCCAGATGATCGCCACCGCCGCGACGGCTGCCGCGCCGACGGCCGCGATCAGCCAGAGATGGCGAATGTCAAAATCGACGGAGCCGATGTGGCGGGCGCCGACGAAGCTCACGAGCATGATTGCGACACAGGCCATTGCGGCGATCAACAGCAGCAGAAGCTGCAATCGCGTCGTCATCTTTGGGTTCTGAGGAGATGTGGCGCGCATCAATTCCGTTGCAGATCGCATAGGCGCCCGCACACCCCCGAGGCGGGAGCGCCGGTGCGCCAGCTCCGATTCGTCGCGTGTGGCGCGAATCACTCACGAGTATGAGGCGCGCGCGGCGTCGCCGCCAGCGCGGTCAATCGGCACAAACGAAACGGATTCAAAGTGTTCCCTCACAGCCTCGTGCCAAGGCCCGGACGGACTCCGATCGGGTGTCCGTCAACGGGCGATCGCTCGGCTGGTGTGGCTTCCGCGCCCCTTTGAACAGGTTGTTGCATATCACGCTGTTCAAGAATTTGAGGCCAATCCGAACTGCATAGTATCTACACGTCGTATTCGTAGTCATGTTGAGGGGTGTTGCGATGTTGCGTTTTTCAGTTGTTTGCATTGGCGGATTGCTGGCTGTCGCCTCATCGGCCTATGCCGATGGACCTTTCGAAGGACCGATCGAGCCCGTTTCGGCATTTACGTGGACCGGCTTCTATGTCGGCGGCAACGGCGGCTATGGTTGGGCGGCAAACCACGGCAATATCACCTACACCAATCTCGAGAACGGCAATAGCGACGTCTCGGGCGGCACGAACGCCACCGGCGGATTTGGCGGCGGTCAAATCGGCTACAATTGGCAAGGCGCATTTGGTTCTTCGTTCGTCGTCGGTGTCGAAGCCGATTTCCAAGGCTCCAATATCAGCGACACCTTCAACGGTACGACCCTTGGCGGCATCACGGGGGCGGTGAGCCAAGACGTCAATTGGTTCGGCACCGCTCGTGGACGTATCGGCTGGGCGTGGGATCGAACGCTGATCTATGCGACCGGCGGTTTTGCCTATGGCCAAGTGGAAAATAGATTCAGTGGCACCGACGGCGTCGAATCGATCGTGCTCAGGTCCGATTCCGATCAGACGGGATATGTCGTCGGCGGCGGTATCGAGCAGTTTGTGGGGACCAACATTTCTTTCAAGTTTGAGTATCAGTACATTGATCTTGGTGGAGAACGAGCAAACGGGTTCGCGCAGCCAAGCGATATTGCGATCCAAACGAGCCCGATCGATGCAACGTTTCACACGTTGCGGGCCGGTCTGAATTTTAAGTTCTACTAAAAAAAGAGGCCCTCAGCGTGCTGAGAGCCTCTCTTTTCATTTCGCTTTCCGCGATGGCGCGGAATGGATGATCAATAGCGGTAGTGATCGGCCTTGAACGGGCCTTCCGGCTTCACGCCAATGTAAGCAGCCTGGTCGGGGCGGAGCTTCGTCAGTCTGGCTCCGATTTTCGCCAGATGAAGCATCGCGACTTTCTCGTCGAGGTGCTTCGGCAGCGTATAGACTTCCTTCTTGTACTTGCCTTCGTTCACGAAGAGTTCGATCTGCGCCAGCGTCTGGTTGGTGAACGATGCCGACATGACGAACGACGGGTGGCCCATGGCGTTGCCGAGGTTCACGAGACGGCCTTCCGACAGCAGAATGATGCGCTTGCCGTCGGCGAACTCGATTTCATCGACCTGCGGCTTGATGTTGTTCCACTTGAGGTTCTTGAGACCGCCGACCTGGATCTCGTTGTCGAAGTGGCCGATGTTACAGACGATGGCGCGGTCCTTCATGGCCCGCATGTGATCGACCGTGATGATGTCCTTGTTGCCGGTCGCGGTGACGAAGATGTCGGCGCGCGGCGCGGCATCTTCCATCGTCACCACCTCGTAGCCTTCCATCGAGGCCTGCAGCGCGCAGATCGGATCGACTTCCGAAACCATGACGCGGCAGCCGGCGTTCCGGAGCGAAGCGGCCGAGCCTTTGCCGACGTCGCCGAAGCCAGCGACCATCGCGACCTTGCCGGCCATCATGACGTCGGTGCCGCGGCGGATGCCATCGACGAGGCTTTCGCGGCAGCCGTAGAGATTGTCGAACTTGGACTTGGTGACGCTGTCGTTGACGTTGATCGCGGGCCACAGCAGCTTGCCGGCCTTCTGCATGTCGTAAAGACGATGCACGCCGGTGGTCGTTTCTTCCGAAACGCCCTTGATGCTCTTTGCGATCTCCGCGAAGTAGCCTTTGGGCTTTTCCTTCAGCTGCTTCTTGAGCAGCGCGAAGAAGACTTCCTCTTCTTCGGAGCCGGGCTTGTCGAGAAATGCGGTGTCGCCGTTTTCGGCGCGCAGACCGAGGTGGACGTACATCGTGGCATCGCCACCGTCATCGAGGATCAGGTTGGGATGTCCGCCACCGTGCCAATCGAACAGCTTCGCAGTGTAGTCCCAGTAGTCCTTCAGCGACTCGCCCTTGATGGCGAACACCGGAATGCCTGCGGCGGCGATTGCCGCGGCGGCGTGGTCCTGGGTCGAATAGATGTTGCAGGAGACCCAGCGGATATCGGCTCCGAGAGCGGCAAGCGTCTCGATCAGCACGGCCGTCTGGATCGTCATATGCAACGAGCCGGCGATGCGAGCGCCTTTCAGCGGCTGCTTGGCGCCATATTCCTCGCGTGTCGCCATGAGCCCGGGCATTTCCGTCTCGGCGATGGCGATTTCCTTGCGGCCCCACTCCGCGAGGCTCAGATCCTTGACGATGTAGTCCGTAAACTTCGAACTCATGTTCGCTCCTCAATCGGTATTGTCATCCTCGCCCGAAATCCGGGCGGAAGCCGGAGGCGACCGGGCAGCGCTGACGGTCCGAGCGCGTTGCCTGAAATGTTTCGGGGCCTGCGGGGCTGCTATAGCGAACAGGGCCGAGTTGCGCAACAACATATAAGCAACTCTTTATGTCCTTGGTGGACGAGGGTGGGCGCCATCCAACGGCGCGGGTTCGTCGAGGACGAGTTTGGTGACCAGTTGTCCGGGTGTTAATCAATAACTCCAGGTAAATCCTATGTATAAATTACCGTATTTCTGTATATGTCTGCTTTAACCTTCCATTAATCTCGTTATAAACTCTCATTTTCGCATTAATTCGTCTTAAATGACTTCGCCCTTAGCGTCATTGTAAGTAAAACGCTTAGGAGGCGGCGCATGGACGTCGGTGGTGGGTCGCAGGGGCCGGCACGGAAGCCGGGCGCTGCTTTTCGTATGGGTTCGGCGCTAAAGGCGCTCCGTGGGCCCTTGAAGCGTTTTTCCAGCGATGCGCGCGGTGAAGTCGCGGTGCTGTTCGGATTGATGGCGCTGGCGCTCTTCATGATGATCGGGCTCGCGGTCGACTATGGCCGCTACGTCAACGCCCGCAGTCAAACGATCGCGGCGACGGATGCGGCTGTCCTCGCAGGCGCGCGTGCCCTGCAGACGAACGGCGGCGATCAGACCGCGGCGCTGAAGGTGGCGCAGGCCTACTACGATCAGGCCACCAAGAACCGTATTTCCCTGAACAACGATACGATCGAATTCTCGGTCACCGACAATTCAACGGCTGTGGTCACGACGGGCAACGCAACGCTTCCGACGCCGTTCATGGGTCTTGCCGGTACGACCTCGCTGCCGGTTCTGCACAAGGATGGATCGGATTATTCGAAGGCGGTTCTTGCCGTCGGCGGCAATGCCGAACTCAATCTCGAAATCAGCATGATGCTGGACGTTACGGGATCGATGCGCGGCCAAAAGCTGACGGATATGAAGTCGGCGGCAAGCGATCTCGTCAATATCGTCGTCTGGAAAGATCAGAGCAAATTCACGTCGAAGTTGGCGATCGTTCCGTTTGCCTACGACGTGCGGCTGCCGACCGCCGCCTTCAAAAAGGCCACGGGTACAACGGACACCAGTGAGCCGTGCGTCGTTGAACGTACGGGATCGAAAAAATACGCCGACGATGCGCCACAGTCCGGCCAATACGTGCTGGTGCACAATTCGGAATCGACCAAGAAGAAAAAAACGACATACACGCCGACATGCGATCTTGATTCCGAAGCCGAAGTGCTGCCGCTGACGAATGAAAAGCAGACTCTTCTCGATAAAATCTCGGGCCTGGATACGTACGGCAGCACCGCTGGCCACATTGGCACGGCGTGGGCCTGGTACATGCTGTCGCCAAACTGGTCGTCTCTCTGGTCTTCGTCGAGCAAGCCCGCGGCTTACGGCACCGAAAACTTGAAGAAGATCGCGGTCCTGATGACGGACGGTGAATACAACACGCAATATACGTCGAAGGGCGTTCCCGATGACTCGCGATCTTTGACCTATTGCCCGGA
>DATLJG010000442.1:0-1524 GCA_035538995.1 Hyphomicrobium sp.
GGCGACGACAACGTACGGCGCGGCGGCGAGCGGATGCGCCGGGTCGATCAATCCGGCCCTGCCATTGGCCAACAGGAAGCTGCCGCGCTTGCCGCGATTCTTTGCGATCCGGTCCGGATAAGCCAAGGCCAGCAACGCGGCAGGTGAAGGTTTCTCCGTTGACGCGCCGACTTTTGCCGTTGCGGTTCGCGCCCATTGGCGTGCGAGCGCGCGCATATCCTCGGCACGGCGCGCACGATCGCGGCGAAATTTTTCAAGACGGACACCAAGGTCGAGATCGTTGCCGCCCATGCCGCGTTCGACGAGCACGGCGGCAATGTCGGCGGCGTCTTGCGCTGCGCCGTGCTCGCCCGCCTTCAGGATCATACGCGCCAGGCGCGGCGGCAGCGGCAAAGCCCGAAGGCGGCGGCCTTCGGCGGTGATGTGTCCATCATCGGCAAGGGCACCGATGGCTTGCAGACCCGAACGCGCGGCCGCTAGCGCACCTTCCGTCGGCGGGTCAAGCCACAAGAGCGAGCGCGGATCGTTGGTTCCCCATTCGGCGCAATCGAGCAGCAGGCCTGAGAGATCGGCGGAACGAATCTCGGGTTCGGCAAACGGTACGAGGCCTTGCGTTTCCGGCTCGTCCCACAACCGGTAGCAAATTCCGGCCTCGGTTCGCCCGGCACGGCCGCGACGCTGATCGGCGGAAGCACGCGATACGCGCACGGTTTCAAGGCGTGTCACACCGACGTCCGGCTCGAAGCGTGGTACACGCGCGAGGCCGCTGTCGATCACGACGCGCACGCCTTCGATCGTGATCGATGTCTCTGCGATCGCGGTGGCGAGAACAATCTTTCGGCGTCCGCTTTTGGCAGGTGAAATGGCACGATCTTGCGCGGCGGGATCGAGCGCGCCGTAGAGTGGAACAATATCAACGTCGGGCGAGGACACGCGTTCTCGCAGGCGTTCAGCGACGCGCGTGATCTCTCCCTGTCCCGGCAGAAAGACGAGCGCCGATCCCGTGTCATGCGAGACGGCGCGCATCACGGCATCGAAGACATCATCCTCGATGCGCTGCCCGCGCCGCCCCACATATCGCGTCTCGATCGGGAAGGTGCGGCCCTCGCTGGCGATCACCGGCGCATCGTCGAGCAGCTTCGCGACCCGCGACGTATCGAGCGTTGCCGACATCACCAAAATCTTCAAATCCGGCCGCAGCGCCGTGCGCGCGTCGAGCGCCAGCGCTAAACCGAGATCGGCGTCGAGCGAGCGCTCGTGGAACTCGTCGAAGAGAACCGCAGCGACACCGCTCAGCTCCGGATCGTCGAGGATCATGCGGGTGAAGACGCCTTCCGTTACGACTTCGATGGTGACGCGCGGGCTGGTCTTGGACGACAATCGCGCCCTGAGTCCCACATCCTCGCCGAGACGGCTGCCGAGCGTGGCCGCCATACGTTCGGCAGCGGCGCGGGCTGCGATACGGCGCGGCTCGAGCACGAGAATCTTGCCGCCCTTCCGCCACGGCGCATCGAGCAGCGCCAG
>DATLJG010000443.1:0-2050 GCA_035538995.1 Hyphomicrobium sp.
TTGTCATCGAGCGCGATCACCGCCGCCGCCTGAGGCGCCAAGCCCCGCCTCTTCAAGCCGTCGTCGAAGGCTTCGGCGTTGTCTCTGATCCATTTGATGTCGAACACGGGCGGGCCTCTGTCTTCAGGATATCAATTTTTACGTCATGGCCGCCCTCCGAGGCGGCCATCCAGAGCGACAGGAAAATCTCGCTGTGTGAGCCTGGATGGCCGGGTCAAGCCCGGCCATGGAGTGGGGATACGTGCCGGTCATACGGCGAACCGCGCGCAACGTCCAGAACGCCTTGACGGATTAGGGATTTGTGGACTGCGCCTGCCGCTTCTCGACGAACCGCACCGCCAGGATCGAAACTTCGTAAAGCGCGATCGTCGGCAGCGCCATGATGATCATGCTGAGCGCGTCAGGCGGCGTCAGGATGGCGGCCGCCGCGAATATCGCAACGATGGCATAACGCCGCCCATGCTTCAGCATGTCGGAGGTGACGACACCGGTACGCGCCAAAAGCGTCAGGATGACCGGCAACTGGAAAACCAGTCCGAACCCGAAGATCAGCGTCATGATGAGCGACAGATATTCCGAGACTTTCGGCAGAAGCTCGATCGTCGGAACGCCCTCGCCGGTATGTTGCGTCAGTCCGATGGAAAAGCGGATCAACACCGGCATCGCGATGAAATAGACCATCATCGCACCGATAAGGAACAGCACGGGCGTCGCGATCAGATACGGCAGGAAGGCGCGGCGTTCGCTTTTGTAGAGCCCCGGCGCCACGAACTTGTAGATCTGCGTCGCCACCACCGGAAACGACAGAAACGCGGCGCCGAACATCGCGAGCTTCACCTGCGTCATGATCTGTTCGAGGAAATGCGTCGCGATCAGCTTCACATGATCGCTGCCCGACGCCCACATGTAAGGCCAGACGAGCACATTGTAGATGTGCCCCGAAATGGCGAAGCAGGCGAAGAACATCACGACGAAGGCGGCGAGCGCCCAGATCAGCCGCTGGCGCAGCTCGATGAGATGGTCGAGCAACGGCGCTTTGCTGGCGTCGATATCTTCTTGCCCCTCCCGGGATGGATCATCGCTGGGAGGTGTCGGCGGTGGTATCCGGTCCAGCATCGCCTCACGACTCCATGCGCGGCGGCGCCGGCATCGGCGGCATCAAAGACCCGGACGATTGCGCCGGCTTATCGAGCGCGATCGTATTGGCCGCCGTCGGCTGTTCGATCGTCTTGACGGCATCCTGCACGCCGGTCTTCGCACGCATGACCTCGGAATTGATCGAGGCCTGCATCTTATCGACTTCTTCGCGCATGGCGTCGAGTTCGGCCTCGCGCATCGCCGCGTCGAATTGTGCTTTGAACTCGTTGGCATGGCGGCGAACCATCCCGGCATATTTGCCGAGCGTTCGCATCAACGTGGGCAGTTCTTTCGGACCGACGAATACGAGCGTCACGATCCCAAGAATCAGAAGCTCGCTCCAGCTGATTTCAAACATGCGTTGACCTTGTCGAGATCAGCCGTGAACGCGCCCGAAAGAAGCAAACCGTCAGCCGACTTTCGTACGGTCGGGATTCGAATTTGTGGCTTCGTTCTCGATGGTGCGCGGCGCCGGCCTCTCGGGCTCGTCGTCCTCAGCCATGCCCTTCTTGAAGCTCTTGATGCCTTTGGCGACGTCGCCCATCAGCTCGGAAATCTTGCCGCGGCCGAACAGCAGCAAAGCGATGATCAAGAACAGAAGCAGGTGTTGTGCGCTAAAACCCATTGAAACCTCTCGGCGGCAAATGCCACCCAGTACTAGCTAAGCATCTTATCGCAGAACCGCCAGGGGCGGGCAAGGTTCGGGACCAGACCCACTCTAACCCCGTAGCGGACAGAAACCCAAGGTTTCCCCCAGGTCGTACGTGCGGCCGGGCTCCGCGCAGCGGAGTCGCACGCGCCACAATTGCACCCTTAACACGCTGTTGAGCGATAACATGACGTTACGACCGTCACGGATTAAGTTCCGTTAATTTGGCAGCAGGCTCTGAAACCTACTCGCCTTCACGCTCCC
>DATLJG010000444.1:0-5884 GCA_035538995.1 Hyphomicrobium sp.
TCCAGAGCACATGCTGTTGTCTGCCGACTTGGAGGCGCTGATTTCTTCTCTCCATGTCGATTTCGTGAATTTGACAGAGTGTGTCGTCAGCAAAGGCTGGCGTCTCTCGTTTGCCGGCAATGACCGCCCCGGCATCCATTACAATATCACTGGGCACGGTCAGGTGCGGATTGGCCGTCAGCCGCCCGTGCCGATCGCACCCCATACATTGATCATCGTGCCGCCTCGCCAGTCCTTCACGATCGAAGCTGCGGGAAGGTCAGGACACGTCAGCAAGACCGCGGTGCGGAAGTGGGAAACGAACGACGCATCAGGAACACTGCAGCGAGCTGTTGCGGGTAACGGACGGCCTCATCTTCTGATGATCTGCGGGTATTTTCAGGCTGGGTATGGCGGAGCGGTTGATGTTTTCAGTTCTCTGCAATTGCCTTTGATGCAGACATTTGAAGATGGAAGCGGATTGCACCACAATTTGAAGAGTGCCTTGAAAGAACTGCATGCGCAGGAAGTGGGAATGAACACGATGACCTCGGCCTTGCTCAAGCAGGTGCTCGTCATGCTCTTCCGCCAGTCACTTAAGTCTCCGGAACGGCCCGGAGATGCTTTTCCGCTGTTGCGCGACGCCAGAATTGCGCAGGCGATCGCGGCAATGGTCGCGGAGCCGGCAGCGGAGCACACAGTTGAACTGTTAGCGCAGAAATGTGGATTGAGCCGTTCGGGCTTTATGGCTCGCTTCAGCGAGTCGGTGGGTGACACGCCCATGGTCGTGCTTCGTCGTCTCCGCCTGCGAAAAGCCGCCGAACTGCTAAGGGCCAAAAGCATGTCAGTCGAACAAGTCGCTAGCGTCACCGGATATCGGAGTCGGAACGGCTTCTCGAGAGCTTTCCGAAAGGCTTATGGATTTGATCCGGCCCAGTATCGCGCCGCCGCGACCTCGACGTGACCTAACCACAGAGGAGGAGACGCTATGCCGAAGTATCTCGTGCAGGGTTCTTATACCGATCAGGGTCTGACCGGCCTGCTGAAGGAAGGCGGCTCGAAACGACGAGCTGTCGTCGAACGACTTGCCAAAGAAATGGGCGGCAAGCTCGAAGCATTTTATTTCGCTTTTGGCAGCGATGACTTCGTCATAATTCTCGATTTGCCGAGCAACATCGATATGGCAGCCACTGCGATCGTCGCCCAGGCGAGCGGCACGGTGAAGTCTCGGATCACTGTCCTCATGACGCCGGAGGACGTGGACCAGGCAGTGCAAAGAAAAGTCGATTTTCGTGCGCCCGAATAAGCGACGGCGTTCAAGAAACGTCCGCTAAGTGTCCATCGCTGCATCAGGCGGAAATTCCATTCTGACCGCCTTCGCGTTCGGTTGCCTGGTCACCGACTATAAATACGTGACCGTGATCAAACGGATACATCGGACGCCCCGGATTCGGGCTAAGATTCGCCGAGCGTTGCGTTCTTAGCAATGGAGCTACCGGAATGCGCGCGACCACCGCAGCTCTGACAGTCGGAGCCCTTTGTCTCTGCTTCGCACCGGATGCAAAAGCGGACGAATTCGGCTTCTCGACGTACGGGCTTGGGAGTGCAGCGTTCGGCGCCGGCGTGACGCCCCCGCCAGGAACGTACATCACGACTGCCAGCGGTTATTACCAAGGCGAGATCAACGCACCGATAACTTTTGGCAACGTCACGTTGGAGGCGGGCGCCAAAGTTAAATTCTTCCAACAGATATTGAACGGTCTTTACGTCCCCGATCAGAAAGTCTTCGGCGGCAGTCTCGGTATTGGCGTATCGATCCCGGTCGGACACAACGATATAAGTGCAACCGTAACCGGTCCCCTTGGAAATAGTTTTCACGACGAGACAGCCGGATGGGGATTGGGCGATATCACCACCCGCCTGCAGCTCGGATGGCAAGACGGGGATTTCGCGCATCTCGCCTACGTTCAGGTCGTTGCACCGTCCGGTAAATATGCGGTCGGATTCCAGCCGATCATCGGTTTGAGCCGGCCGGGCATCGATACCGGTTGGGCCTTCACCTGGACCGAGAAGACATCGAAATTGCAATTCAATGGCGCCCTCGGCGTCACCTTCAATTTTGAGAACGAGACGACAGACTATCAGAGCGGTACCGACTTCCACTTTGAATGGGCCGTTGGCCGGGAAATTTCTCCCGGGCTTGTCGTCGGCGTCGTCGGTTACGATTATCGTCAGTTGACGGGGGATTCAGGAAGCGGTGCCCGACTCGGGCCCCTTGAGGGAACGGTCGACGCCATTGGTGGCGGCGTCTCGTACACGACGTTGATTGGGACGACCCCCCTGATTTTCAGCTTGCGCCATTATCAAGAGTACAATGTCGAGCGCCGCTGGGAAGGCAACATGACGATCTTTTCTGGAACGACGAAATTCTGAGCGACGCGCGGGTTTGACAGATCTCCCGCATGGTTTGTGTACGTCGTTAACCAGCCTCAGGCCTTCCGCATCGCAATGACGTATTCGTTTGACTATGACGGGATTCCAGACGACTTTGAAACCGGACGGGCCGGGCAGCTACATATCCAGAGGTGATACTGGACATGCAGTTAGCTGTAATTTTTATTCGATATTTGCCTCCACAATTACCACTCAGATTTACATCCCGACGTCATTTTGATCCCCGGTCTCGCGAGACGAGGCAACGGTGGCTGCGAAACGCTGTTCCAATCGACGTCGCGTCATTTTAAGGCGATCCGGATGAACGACTGCTCGTCAGTTGCGAGTCAAAGCCGTCCGGCGGCCAACAAGGTTCCGCGCCTAAAAAAAATGGTTTTTGTGGACGGCGGCACCTTTCGGATGGGCTCCGATAATCACTATGCTGAGGAGGCGCCAAGCCATCGCGTAGCCGTTGACGGATTCTGGATCGACTCAACGCCTGTCACGAATGCGCAATTTCGCGAGTTTATTGAAGCAACCGGATATGTGACTTTCGCGGAAATAGCCCCGAAAGCCGAAGATTATCCGGGGGCTCTGCCGCATATGCTGAAAGCGGGATCACTCGTTTTCAATCCCCCGCTAAAGCCCACCGGTCTGAATGACTGGAGCCGCTGGTGGGAGTTTCGATTTGGCGCCAATTGGCGCCGTCCCTATGGGCGCGGCACCTCGATCCGCGGACTCGACGACCACCCGGTCGTGCACGTCGCGTACCAGGACGCAGTAGCCTATGCGCAGTGGGCTGGAAAAGAATTACCGACGGAAGCCGAATGGGAATTCGCCGCGCGCGGCGGTCTCGATGGGGCGGAATTTGCCTGGGGCGATAAATTCACGCCGGACGGCCGGCACATGGCCAACACCTGGCAGGGCGATTTCCCCAATCAGAACCTGAAACTCGATGGTTTCGATCGCACGTCCCCCGTGCGCGCTTTTCCCGCCAACGGCTACGGCCTCCATGACATGATCGGCAACGTCTGGGAGTGGACGACCGATTGGTATGCACCGAAACATCCGGCCGACGCGGCTAAGGCCTGCTGCATACCTGAGAACCCGCGCGGCCCCCGGCAGGACCAGAGCTACGATTCCTGCCAGCCGCACATTCGCATCCCGCGCAAAGTCCTGAAAGGCGGCTCGCATTTGTGCGCTCCGAACTACTGCCGCCGTTATCGGCCTGCGGCCCGGCATCCTGAACCTATCGATACATCGACGAGCCACGTCGGATTTCGCTGCGTGGTTCGAGCACCCGCAACTGCACGTGATGAGCCTGGAGACGAGTAGAAAACCGCCGCGTAAGAGGTGTCGTTATGAGTAAGCGTTTCGAGGACCAAGACGCCAAGGAATCGCACGGCAATTTCGATCGCAGAAGCATTTTAATGAGCGGAGCATCGCTCCTTGCATTGTCCGCGAGCGGCGTAACGTCCGCACAGGCTCAAGCGCCTGAGCCAGCAGCCTCTCCGCCCTCGCCTCAAGGCAAACCGAACATTTTGGTCCTCTGGGGCGATGACATCGGCATCGCAAACATCAGCGCCTACTCCAACGGGCTCATGGGCTACGAAACGCCAAACATCGATCGCATCGCAAACGAGGGGCTGAAATTTCAACACTACTACGGAGAGCAGTCCTGCACGGCGGGTCGCTCGGCGTTTCTCACGGGCCAGCACATTATGCGAAGTGGACTGAGCAAGGTCGGCTTCCCCGGAGCGCCGATGGGCATGAGCCAGCTCGATCCGTCGGTCGGCGGCTTGCTTAAAAACTTGGGTTACGCAACGGGCCAATTCGGCAAGAACCACGTCGGCGATCGCAATCCGTCGCTACCGACGGTCAACGGCTTCGACGAGTTCTTTGGCAATCTCTATCACCTCAATGCCGAGGAAGAGCCGGAACTGCCCGATTATCCCAAAGACCCGGCATATCGCGCCAAGTATGGACCGCGCGGCGTTTTGAAATGCAAGGCGACCGACGTTGACGACCCGACGATTGACCCTCGCTTCGGCAAAGTCGGCAAGCAAATCATCGAGGACACTGGAGCGCTGACAAAGAAGCGCATGGAGACAATCGACGACGAGACGTCGAGCGCGGCCATCGATTTCATCAAGCGCCAGAACACAGCAGGAAAGCCATTCTTCTGCTGGTTCAACGCCACGCGCATGCATCTTCGAACGCACGTCCGCCAGAGTCATCGCGGGCGCTACACGCATGGCGATAGCGAATATCTCGACGGCATGATGGAGCACGACGATACGATCGGAAGCATTCTTAAAGCTCTCGATGACATGGGTATCGCCGATAATACGCTTGTCATTTACTCAAGCGACAACGGCCCGCACATGAATACGTGGCCGGATGGCGCCATGACTTGGTTCCGTTCGGAAAAGAACACCAACTGGGAAGGCGCATTCCGCGTGCCGTGCCTCGTCCGTTGGCCTAACCATATCAAGCCGGGAACGGTCACCAACGAGTTGATGAGCCACAACGACTGGATTCCGACGCTGTGTGCGATTGCCGGAGAACCGGACATCGTCAACAAACTGAAGGCAGGCTACACGGCCAACGGCATAGACTACAAGGTCCACCTCGATGGCCACGATCAGTCGGCGTTCCTGCAGAATGTCAGCGGAAGCGCCGCCAACAACAATGGCACCAAGAGCGCACGCGATCGGTTCTTCTACTCCAATGACGATGGACTGCTCGTCTCCTATCGCAAAGGGGACATGAAGTATGTCTTCTCTGAGCAACGCAAGCAAGGAACGATGGGCCTTTGGGCCGAACCGTTCACGACACTACGCATGCAGAAAGTCTTCAATCTGATGCAGGATCCGTTCGAGCGCGCGGACATCACCTCCAACACATACTGGGACTGGCAGCTCAATGAAGTGGGTGCACTTTACGGCGTGATCGACGACGTTGCGCAGTTTGCCGGATCCTTCAAGGAGTTTCCGCCCCGGTCGTTCCCTCCAAGCTTCAATCCAGCGAACCTGATGGAAGACGAGATGGACGCCATCAAACGCAAGGAGGCATTCAAGAAATCGCTAGACCTCGATCGGATTCGCGGCGGGCTGAACAAAATGATCGACGAGCGCATGTTGCAACGTGGCGCGCCATAACCGACGCACATAGGGTCCTAGTCTTCTACCGTAACGAGTTGCATTCGGATGGTCAGGCAAATGGTGTCCTTCAAACGTCTAGCGATGGCCGGGTTGCTGTTGGTCGCGCTACTCGTTTCGTCATTGGCGGCCCAGTCCGATCCATTGCCATCGTGGAATGACGGACCGGCCAAGCAAAGCATCATCGACTTCGTCGTCAGGGTGACGAAGAGCGGCGACGCGGAGTACGTGCCTGAGGCACGCCGCGTCGCCGTCTTTGACAATGACGGCACACTTTGGGCCGAGCAGCCGATTTATTTCCAGGTCGCCTA
>DATLJG010000445.1:0-5715 GCA_035538995.1 Hyphomicrobium sp.
CGAAGTCAAAAAACTCATCGCGCGGCACCAGGAATAGAGCATGGCCACCGAAACGACGCGGCGTATCGCGGCGCTTGAAGCGCGGGCACGTATGCTGATGTCGGTCTTCACCGAGGCCGGCTATGACGCCGTTGCGCCCGCGATCATTCAGCCGGCGGATGTGTATCTGGATGTGATCGGTGAAAGCCTTCGCGCCCGCACCTACGTCTTCACCGATCCCGACGGCGCCGAGCTGTGTCTGAGGCCCGACCTGACGGTTCCGACATGCCGGCTGCATCTGGCGCGCCACGCCGATCCGACGACACCGGCGCGATATTGCTACAATGGTGGCGCCTTCCGCTTCCAGCCGCAAGGCGCGGACGCCGCGCACCCGCGCGAGTTCCGCCAGGCGGGAATCGAGCGCTTCGGCGACGTCGAGCGCGAACGGGCCGAAGCGGAAGTCATCGCGATTGTTATCAAGGCCATCGAGAAGGCCGGCCTGAAGGATTGGTCGTTGCGGCTGGGCGACCTCGGCCTTTTCTCCAGCATGCTCGATGTCGCGGGCCTGACTCCGCGCTGGAAGAAGCGCCTCGACGATGCGTTCCTGAAGCCGCTCGCATTCCGCGAGTCCTTGAAGGCGTTCGTCACGAATGCGGAAGCTGCGCGCCTGCATGTGCCGGATGCGCTGCTGTCGTCGCTGACACGCGCCGATCAAGCCGCAAGCGAAGCGACCGTTGCCGCATATCTCGACGAGAATGCAATCGAACTCATCGGAACGCGAACGCTCGCCGGCATCACCCAGCACCTGATCGGCATTGCGGAAAGCCGCGAGGAAAAACCGCTCGCAAAATCCTCCGCCGATCTCATCGAACGTTACGTCAACGTGTCGGGTCCGGCGCGCACCGCGGGCATCAAGATCGCCGAACTGGTGAACGGCGCAAGCAATGGATCGGGCGCTGCGTTGGAAACCTATGATCGTCGCGTCGCGCTGCTCGCCAACGCCGGGATCGATCTCGATCGCGTCACGTTCGCCGCCGAATTCGGACGCACGATGGCGTATTACACCGGTCTCGTTTTCGAGGTGCGCTCGTCGGCGCTCGGGCCGCGCAGTCCGATCGCCACCGGCGGCCGCTATGATGCGTTGATGCGATCGGCAGGTGCTGCCGTGGATGTTCCGGCAGTCGGCGCAGCCATCCACACCGAGCGCCTGCTGGCGGCAATCGAGGGAGCATCGCCATGAGCAAGCTGACGCTCGCGATTCCGTCGAAGGGCCGCCTGATGGAGCAGACGACCGACATGTTCGCGCGCGCTGGTCTGATCGTGCGTAAGGTGGGCCACGCGCGCGGATATCGCGGCGAGATCGACGGCCTGCCGGATGTTGACGTCGCTTATGTATCGTCGTCGGAAATCGCTGAAGCCCTGAAGGCCGGCAGCGTCCACCTCGGCATCACGGGTGAGGATCTCATTCGCGAGAACATCTCGGACGCCGACACGCGCATCGGATTTCTGCACAAGCTCGGCTTCGGCTTTGCCGATGTCGTCGTCGCCGTTCCGGCCTGCTGGATCGATGTCGCGACAGTTGCCGATCTGGAGGACATTGCGATGCCGTTTCGCCGGACGCATGGCCGCTGGCCGCGCGTCGCGACGAAGTACATGAACCTCACGCGCCGCTTTTTTGCGTCGAAAGGTTACGGTGACTATCGCATCATCGAAAGCGCCGGGGCGACCGAAGGCGCACCAGCTGCCGGAACCGCCGAACTCATCGTCGATATTACGACGACCGGTGAGACGCTGCGCGCCAACGGCCTGCGCATTCTTGATGACGGCGTTATCCTGAAATCGCAGGCGAACCTGTTTGCCTCGAACGTCGCCGCATGGACTCCGGAGTTGCGGTCCGTTTGCGATCGGATTGTCGAAACCCTCGCCAAATCGCTCCCCGCATCGGAACGCCGGTAAGCCCCGGGCCGTCGCGTCCGGCCGATGCAGTTTTATCCGGCGTCCGCGAGCAGGCATTTGAGAATGCCGTAATTGTAGCGCCCGTCGAGCGCCGCAAATGCGGGGCCGAGCTTGCCGCTATCGCGCGTTTCGCAACGATCGAACGCATCTTCGATCTCGTCGCGCTCGGCGGCATCGAGATGCAAGGCTTCATCCGCCGAAATTAATCCCGCTTCGATGGCCTCGGCGAAATGCCCATAGATGGTTGCGACTTCCAGCCCGCGCTCGGAGGCGATCTGTTCCGGATCGAGCCCGCGCAGATGCGCCGCGAGCGTCGTGTTGACGCTTGCCGAAAGCCGGTTGTTCAGAACCGGGTGTTTCTTGAATTGCGAGATGAGGTCAAGGAACGCCGCGCCATAGCGCGCGATCTTGCTGGCGCCGAGTCCCATGATGTCATGCAGGGCGTTTTCGGTGTCAGGACGCTTCTCGGCCAGTTCGATCAGCGTCCGGTCTTGCGCAACGACATAAGGCGGCAGTTTCGCCGCGCTCGCGAGCTTCAGGCGCAGCGCCTTGAGCGATTCAAACAACGGCTGATTTTCACGCGCGACCTTCGAGGCAACGGACGCGGCGCGCTTCTTCGATGGTTTTCCAATCGACCGGGTGACGCGCATCAGAAAGCGCTGCTCGCCCCGCAACAGCGGCCGTGCCCGCTCGGTCAGAACGAGCGAGCCCATGCCTTCATCATCGCCCGTCAGGTAGCCCTGCGCCGTCAACTGCCGGAAAAGCCCCTTCCACGTCGTCGCGGGAACATCCTTGCCGATTCCAAAGACCGACAGACGATCATGCCCGTTCCGTAGCACCCGCTCATCTGCTGTGCCGACGAGCACCTCGGTGAGGTACGTCACGCCGAAGCGCTGCCCGGTCCGGTAGGCGGTCGACAAGGCTTTCTGCGCGATGACGGTGCCGTCTTCGGTGTGCGGCGGGTTCAGGCAGTTGTCGCAGTTTCCGCACGGCTCCGAACGCATTTCCCCGAAATAGGCGAGCAGGGCCTGCCGCCGGCAGCCCGGCATCTCGGCCAGCCCGACAAGTGCATCGAGCTTTTGCCGCTGCACGGTCTTGAAGACTTCCGAGCCGTCCGATTGGCCGATCCATTGCCGCAGCTGTACGATGTCCTGCAGCCCATAAGCCATCCACGCATTCGCGGCTTCGCCGTCACGTCCGGCGCGGCCTGTTTCTTGATAGTAGGACTCGATCGACTTCGGCAGATTGAGATGCGCGACGAAGCGAACGTCCGGCTTGTCGATACCCATGCCAAAGGCGATCGTCGCGACGATGATCAAACTTTCTTCCGACAAGAATTTCGTCTGAGCCGCCGCGCGGATCGATGCGTCAAGCCCCGCATGATAGGCGAGCGCCTTGCGTCCCTTCGAGTTGAGCCACGCGGCCGTTTCCTCGACGGATTTGCGCGACAGGCAGTAAACGATGCCGGCGTCGGTCGGATGCTCCGACTCGATGAACTGCCAAAGGCGCTCACGAGCACTGGCGCTGCCAAGCTCGGCAATCGTGTAGCGAATGTTCGGCCGATCGAAACTCGCGACGAAGCACGCGGCATTTTCGAGCGACAGCTCGGTGACGATCTCTTGCCGCGTCCGTTCGTCGGCCGTTGCGGTCAGGGCGATCCGCGGCACACTCGGAAATCGCTGCGCCAAGATTTTTAGCTGCCGGTACTCCGGGCGGAAATCGTGCCCCCATTGCGAAACGCAATGCGCTTCGTCGATCGCAAACAGCGAAATATCGTTGCGCTGAAGAAGGCCCAGCGTGCGGTCCTGCACCAGACGTTCGGGCGCGACGTAAAGGAGGTCGAGCGCCCCCGCCGCGAACTGCCGTTCGATCCGATCCTGCGTCGCCCGATCTTGCGTCGAATTGAGGAACGCGGCCTTGACGCCGAGATCACACAAGGCATCGACCTGATCCTGCATCAGCGCAATCAGCGGCGAGACGACGATTCCGGTTCCGGGCCGGACCAGCGCCGGGATCTGATAGCAGAGCGACTTGCCGCCGCCGGTCGGCATGAGAGCCAGACAGTCGCCGCCGCCAAGAATTGTCGCGATGATGTCGCCCTGCAGCGGGCGAAAGCCTTTGTAGCCGAAGACATCCTCGAGCTTCGCACGCGCGAGGCCCAACGGATCGTCCGAGGTCAAGGAAAACGGCAGAGAAAGCGGCGCGGCGAAGGCCGGCATCAGCAAGTCCTATGCGCAAGTCATCAAAGCATGGACGCTAATCTGATTCGATGCGGGGCTCGCGGCGCGTTGCGCAAAAACCAATGGGAAACGCCGCCTTAGCAGAAATTTTTTCCCACCAGCGGCAAACGTTGCGACAATTTAACGTCGTGTTCAGAATGAGTTCATATTCTTGAGGTTAGAGTAGCCCTCAGACTGGTGTCACACTTCCCCCCGTGCGCACCAGATGATGCTGCCGCCCGGTCAAGCCCCGACTCCCCCCGTCTTCCCCTTGGCCGGGCGCAGCGCTCCTCCGATCTCCGAAAAATTTGAAACCTTCAGAGCATCACGTGGCGACATTCGCTGAAACGTGCAGGTGTTCGTTTGCACTCGGCTCATGCGCGAGATCGGGACCAGTCATGACGCCGCTATCCATCGCGCGAATGGCGCCGTCCTTCGTTTCCGAAATGAGGTTGTTGGCGATCAGGCACTTGCCGGCGTCGGGCGCATTGGTGACGGAAATGCCGACGCGCGCCTGCCGGATGACATTGCCCGTGACGACGACGTTGCGCATGTACGACTGCCAGCCGATCTGAATGCCGACGGTCGGCGCGTTCTCAATTGTATTGCCGCAAACGACCGCATCGGCTTCGACGCCAATGCCTTCGCCGCGCTTGTCTTGTGGTTCCTGCTCGCGCCGGAAGAGATTGCGAATGAGATTGCCCTGCACGACGGCAAGGCGCCCGCCGTCGTTGAAGTTCGTAACCGAAATGCCGCTGGCCGCCGTGTCGACGACGTTGTTGGCGATGAGCGCGCCCTGAAATCCGAATTCGGCATAAAGCGCCACTTCGCCCAGCCGTTCGCAGCTGTTGCCGATGATCTGAATGTTGGAAGCCGCGTTACCGCGAACCGCCGTATAGGTGCAGTCGGAAATGCGATTGTCCGAGACGAGAACACTCCCGGCACGGAAAACGTTGATGCCGTTTCCGTACTGGCCCGTACCGCCGGCGGCATTGCGAATTTTCGAGACGCGGTTGCCCGAGATAATGCTGCCGTCTTCCTCGGGCTTCGACCGCCAGACGAGAATGCCGTTGTTCGCACACTCGGTCACGGTATTGCCGGTAATATCGAGGCCGACGGAGTCGAGGCTTTTCAGTCCCGCATCCAGAACATGACTGATGCCGACGCCGTTGATCCGCCCGCCGCATTCGATAAGTGACAGTCCGATGCCGATGCTGTTGCAAATATCGAGATCGGTGAGACGAATATGCTTTGAGGTCGCCAACGTCAGCAGACCGTCGCCGCGCTGCGCATCGAAAGTCTTGTAAGCGCCGTCGAACGTCAGGCCATCGAGCACCAGTCCGTCTGCCTTGTCGGCGGTAATGAACGCCGCGCCACCCGCAAAGACAAGTGTCGTCGTCCGCGCCGCGCCGACGAGGCGCGATCCGGCCCGCAGCCGCAGATCGCTGACGACGAATTTTCCGGGCGGCAGCACGAGAGGAATATCCTTTTCGGCGGCGGCATCGATCGCGGTTTGCAGCGCCGTCGTCTGATCGCGATTGTCATTCGCGACTAGATTGGC
>DATLJG010000446.1:0-5603 GCA_035538995.1 Hyphomicrobium sp.
GAGCTCCTCGCGCTTGAAATAAATCTTCGCGCCGCCGAGTTCAGCGCTCATGCGCTCGGCGTGATAGAGCGGGCTCGGACGGCCACCGTAATGGCGGTTGAGAAAATCGATCTCGCGCTGAAATTCGGGATCGGCCTTGGCCGCATCGTAGGCGCGCTCAAGTTCGAGAATGAGCGGCATCAGAGTCTCGGCAACAAAACGCCCGCCGAAGAGACCGAAGAAACCCTTGTCATCCGGGCCGGTCGCGTAGCTGTTGAGCTTCGTCTCGCTGCCTCTGTTCTGCGTCGTTGCCATCAATGAGTACCTGGAGCTTGAAACCGGCGTTTCATTTGCGTGCGCCCTGATTAGCCGCCTTTACGGCCTGAAGAAAGCGATTGATCAGTCCGGCGTCTTTAACACCGGGCGAACGCTCGACACCCGACGAAACATCGACCGAATGCGGGTGCGTTGCGCCGATGGCCGCGACGACGTTGTCGGGCGTAAGGCCGCCGGAAAGCATGAACGGCATGTCTTTCGCGGCACCGTCCAAAATCGACCAGTCGAACGTCTGGCCATGACCTCCGGGCCGCGTCGCGCCAGCGGGCGACTTGGCGTCGAAAAGAATGAGATCGGCGATTCCAGCATACGTCCGTGCGGCTCCCACATCGTCCGCCGTCCGGACAGAGACCGCCTTGATGACCGGACGCCCAAACCTTGCCTTGACCTCCGCGACACGCTCCGGCGTCTCGCGCCCGTGCAGCTGCAGGAAATCCGGCGCAATCACACGGACGATCTCTTCCAGCGTTGCATCATCGGCATCGACCGTCAGCGCAACGATCCGGGCTTTACCCCGCGCCTGCTCGGCCAACCGTCGCGCCGTTGCGATTTCGAGGTGCCGGGGGCTCGGAGCAAAAAACACGAGCCCAATGTAATCTGTGCCGCCGTCGAGTGCGGCAGCGAGCGCTTCGGGTGAATTGATCCCGCAGATCTTGGCTTCGGTGGTCATGATTGGACCGTTACGCCGCCGGGGTTTCCGACAGGCGGCGCTTTTGCCAACGCTTTAATGCAATCAGTGTCCAAACGCCTTCCACCAATCCAAATGGCCATGCCCCCTGCAGGAACCCATAAATGGAACCCAGCGCGCAGGCGACGGCAAATCCGAAAATGCACCAGGGGCTGCTGTCCTCGAACGCATAAAACAGCAGCATCAGAGACACCGCCACGAGACCGAACACCGTCAAGGCATCAAATGTCATCGCTGCTGCTCGAGCCGTCAGTGGCTGGCGATGGCGAGATCATGACTCGTGGAAGCGACGGTCGTATCACGCTCGCGCGTCAAACGATCGGCTTCGGCCTGCCAGCGCGCCGCACGCTGACCTTGCGCTCGCGCGGTCTGCCGCCATCGGCTTTGGCCCATCCACGTTGCGGCGCCGCCGAGAATAACTCCAACGACGAGAGCCGTGAGCAGATACGCATAGAAGGGCAGTTCAATCGAAAGCGCGGGATTTTCCGGGCGGAACGGATCGAGGATCAGCGAAACGGTCTGCCTGTTGGCAACGGCGATCGCAACGAGAATGGCGCCGAGCGGAAATGCAATAAAGAGCGCTAAAATACGCCTGAACACGAAGGCACCTCACTAACTCGCTTGACCGCGCTACGCTGAATGTTGCTCGCCGTTGAGCTTATTCAAACGATCGCGAAGCTCTTTGCCCGTCTTGAAGAACGGGACAAATTTCTCCGCGACCGAAACAGTCGTTCCGGTGCGCGGATTTCGCCCTTGGCGCGATGCGCGATGCTTCACTGTGAACGCGCCAAATCCACGAAGCTCAACGCGATCGCCGCGCGATAGAGCGTCAACGATCTCATCGAAGATCACGTTGACGATACGCTCGACGTCGCGATGATAAAGGTGCGGATTGGCCGTCGCGATTTTTTGTACTAGCTCCGATTTGATCACGTCTCGCTCCCCAGCATCAGCGATCATTTATCCTTATTTTTCAGAAGGGTGCCAAACTGAAAGCAGACCGTCAAGACCGAGCGTGGAAATCGTCCTGTCCCGGAACAGGAAATTTACCAGGTCGGCAGCGTCGGCACCGAACAGAAATCCCGCGATTTGGGTCGACATCCCGGCAAAGCCGTAGCCGCTGCTGGACGATGGCTTCCAATCGACGACTTTCGCGCTCTGGTCGACGTTTTTGACATCCTTCAACCATTTGACGGCCTCGTCCTCCCCGCCGATCTGGTCGATGAGCTTGGACTGCAGCGCCTCGCGGCCCGAGAAAATGCGCCCGGCCATCAGGCCCGGAACGTCTGCCGCTTTGATCTTGCGGCGCGTCTCGACGAGGTTCACGAACCACTTGAACCCGTCGTCCACCATACCTTGCGCCACCTGCTTGCTGGCCTCGTCCAGCGGTTCGAACGGAGACGGCGACGCCTTCAGCGGTCCGCTCTTCACCTCGTTGATCTTGACGCCGAGCTTATCGAGGAGCTGCACGAGTTCAGGCCACTGGACGATGACGCCGACCGAGCCTGTAATGGTGTTGCCGTGCGCCACGATGTGGTCGGTCGCGAGCCCCGCGATGTAGGCCGCCGACGCCGCGACGGTGCCGAATTGCGCGACGACGGGCTTCTTTTTGGAAACGTCGCGCAGCGCTTCATAAAGCGCCTCGCCGCCGGTCGTCGTGCCGCCGGGGCTGTTCACATAAAGAAGAACGCCGGAAACGCTGTCGTCATCGGCAATGTTTTTCAGCATTTTAAGCTGATCGCGGTCCTCGGTGATCGTGCCTTCGATCGTGACACGCGCGATCTGCTTTTCTCCGGCGAGCCTTGCGAGCTTGTCGCCACCGAGCGACAGCGCGGCGATCGCCACAAGCAGCGCCGCAAGGCCGGCACCACGCCAAAAAGTAACCGAGCGGCGGAGCCGGCGGCGGTCCAGAACGGTTTCAGTCTCGAGCATTGGGGAGCCTTTCCGTCAGCGGCTTGCTCCTGCAGTCATGACAAAAACCCGGCAGGAGCTTGGTTGGGCGAAAGGTAAGCAAGGATAAAGCCGCGAGCAACAAAGTCGTTTGCAGCCTATACCGCAAAAGTTAAGCGCGCGGCAGGGTTTGCCGCGCGCTCTCGATTGTCTTGGCTCAAAGAACGATTACTCGCTGTCGTCTTCGGCGCCCTCGCGCTTCTTGATGGCGGCCTTGAAGATATCGCCGAGCGACGCGCCCGAATCGGACGAACCGTACTGCGCCACGGCCTGCTTCTCTTCGGCCAGTTCCAGCGCCTTGATCGAAACCGCAATGCGCCGTGCCGCCTTGTCGACCGAGATAACGGACACATCGACCTTGTCGCCGACGTTGAAACGCTCAGGCCGCTGCTCGGAACGATCGCGCGAAAGATCGCCACGCTTGACGAACGACGTCAGGTCGCTGTCGGCAATCTTGACCTCGATGCCGGCCTCGCTGACGGACGTAACGGTGCAGGTCACCGCGTCGCCCTTCTTGTACTTCGCCATCTCGTCGGCCGGATCGCCCGCGAGCTGCTTGATACCGAGCGAGATACGTTCCTTCGCGCCATCGACGTCGAGAACGATCGCTTTGACGTTGTCACCCTTCTTATAGTCCTTGATGACTTCGTCGCCCGGCTTCTGCCAGTCGAGGTCGGAAAGATGGACCATACCGTCGATGCCGTTGTCGAGACCGATGAACAGACCGAACTCGGTGATGTTGCGGATCGGGCCTTCGACGATCGAACCCTTCGGATGCGAGGTGAGGAAGCCATCCCACGGATTTTCCTGCGTCTGCTTCAGGCCAAGCGAAATACGACGCTTCTGCGGGTCGACTTCGAGAACCTGAACCTCGACCTGCTGGCTTGTCGAAACGATCTTGCCGGGGTGCGTGTTCTTCTTCGTCCAGCTCATTTCCGAAACGTGGATCAAGCCTTCGACGCCCGGTTCCAGTTCGACGAACGCGCCATAGTCGGCGATGTTCGTGACCGTGCCCTTGACGCGGGCGCCAACCGGATATTTCGCCTCGATCGACGACCACGGATCGGACTGCAGCTGCTTCATACCGAGCGAGATACGCTGCGTTTCCGGGTTGATGCGGATGATCTGCACCTTCACCGTATCGCCGACGTTGAGGATCTCGGACGGATGATTGACGCGGCGCCACGCCATATCGGTGACGTGGAGCAGGCCGTCGATGCCGCCGAGGTCGATGAACGCGCCATAGTCGGTGATGTTCTTGACGAGGCCGTCGATGATCTGGCCCTCGGCGAGACGCGCGACGATCTCGGTGCGCTGCTCGGCGCGGCTCTCTTCAAGAACGGAACGGCGCGACACGACGATGTTGCCGCGGCGGCGATCCATCTTCAGGATCTGGAACGGCTGCTGCTGATGCATCAGAGGTCCGATGTCGCGCACGGGGCGGATATCGACCTGGGAACCCGGAAGGAACGCGACGGCGCCGTCGAGATCGACGGTGAAGCCGCCCTTGACCTTATTGAAGATGACGCCTGTAACCTTCTCGCCTTTTTCATAGAGGCGTTCGAGGCGCGTCCAGCTCTCTTCGCGGCGAGCCTTGTCGCGCGACAGAACCGCTTCACCGAGCGCATTCTCGACGCGCTCCAGGTAAACTTCGACCGTGTCGCCAACCTTGAGGTCGCCGGTCTTGCCGCCGACTCCGAATTCTTTCAGCGCAACGCGGCCTTCCATCTTCAGGCCGACGTCGATGATCGCCATGTCTTTTTCAATGCCGACGACTTTGCCCTTAACGACCGAACCTTCGAACAGGTCATCCTTGGCAAGGCTCTCGGCGAGCAGCGCGGCAAAATCTTCGCGCGACGGGTTCATTTCTCTGGAAGCAGCTTCAACTGACATTCGGTCTCCTTGGTTATTGGACATGCCCGCACGCTGGCAGGCGCGAATTGCGATGGGAACGCCAAAAGTCAGACCCGCGCGGACGCGAAGCCTGTTCGAAGGGCGTTGATGTCTGGATGTGATGCCGCCGCGATGGGCCTCAGCCCTGCCGGTCAGAATTCGGGCCTGCTATACAGGACCCAACCGGCTGATCTTCCTCATGACCAATCCGACGACGACGTCGAATGCGCGAGGATATAGCGGACCCGCCCCGGGCCCGCAAGGGGGGGCCGTTCGATCGCCGGCCCGGCGCTGGCTGGACAAGCTCTTGTCATCCTTGGATGATCAATTCCGTCATCTCATGACAGCGATTTCCAGGAGATCACGAATTGAACCCGTCTCTTTCCAACGGTGCCGAGGCCCAAAATCCCAACGAAAGCGCCCCGGCCAGCCGATACGACCGGGTGACGATCGCCTTGCACTGGCTGACGGCGGCGCTCGTGATCACCCTGTTTCTCCTCGCGCAGGGATGGGGATTTCTCGACAAAGCAGATCGCGGCCCCCTCAAGATTACCCATACCTCGCTCGGCGTGACGCTCGCCGCGGTGATCGCCGCCCGCATCGTATGGCGGCTTTTCTTCGCCGATCGCGTTGTGCCGGCCAACATCGGACTCATGAACATCGCGACCAAGCTGGGTCATCTTGCCCTTTATGTCTTGTTGGCACTCCAGCTATGGCTGGGCTTCCTGATTGGCTGGTCCGGAAAGAATGCAGCCGT
>DATLJG010000447.1:0-3019 GCA_035538995.1 Hyphomicrobium sp.
TTAGGCGCCAACTATCCGAGCCTGTTCCCGAACTCCAAGTTCCCGAAGAAGGGCTTGGAGCAGTTCCTGCAATCGACGGTTCCACTATTCTCGGACGATAACGACGTCATCACTGCCAGCCTCGTCGCGCTGCTCGACAAGATCGGCCCGGCAATCCTCGTCACGCACTCGCAGTCGGGCATCCATGGTTGGATGACTCGCTTCAAGAGCGACAAAGTCAAAGGTATCATCACGTTCGAGGGCGGCTACGTCTTCCCGGACAACAAGATGCCGCCTGCATTGCAGAATTGCGCCGGCTCTTCGCTCGCGCAGGGCTCGGCAGTTCCTGAGGCCGACTTCAAGAAGCTCGTCAAAACCCCGATCCTGGTCATGTACGGCGACAATCAGCCGACGACGTGCCCGGAGCCCAATCTAATTCGTGATGGTCAGCAACTTCGTCCGATCATGGGCAAGACGTTCGTCAATGCGCTCAATGCGGCCGGTGGCAACGCTTACTACATCTGGACCAAGGAGAAAGGCATTCATGGCAACACCCACTTCCTGTTCTTGGATACAAACAGCCTGCAGATTGCAGACTATGTTTCCTCTTTCTTGAAGAAGACTGGTCTCGACAAAAATCAGCGGAAATAGGAGCCCGCAATCGGAGGCGCGTGTGCCCGGTGGACGCACGCGCCTCCGAATTCGCATCTTCCAAATCCTAAGGGCGGCGCTTGTTTCTGTATTCTCCGGGTGTGCAGCCGAATTTGTTTCTGAATGCACGGCTGAAGGAGGAGGGGTCAGAAAAGCACCACCTGTGGGCCAGTGTTGGAATTCTGATCTTCGCTTGCGAATTGACGAGGTCGAGCTTCGCATGCTCCAACCGCTGACCGTTGATATAGGCTTGGCAGGTCATCCCCTCATTGGCGAAGAGCTTATGGATGTAGCGCGGGGACACGTCGAATTGTTGGGCCAGCCAGTGCGGTGATAGGCGTGGGTTGTCGATCTCAAGTTCAATGCGCAGTAGCAGTTTTTTGAAGAGATCCTTTGCGGCGCCGGTGCCCCGGGCAGCGCTTGCATCGCTGCGCTGTGCGGAAAGCAGAGAGGCGGAGAATAGCGACGTGCAAGCATTGAAAACGTGATCAAGCTCCTGGCCCGATTTCATCGCCAATACGCCAGACAGGTAGTCTACACACTGGAATAGCGGCAAGTGGCGATCAACGAGGCGCAGAGGGCTCTTGAATTTCTCGGTGGGCTCCGACGCGCGCGCCACTGAATGCGGGATCGTAACGAGCATGAAGTCTCGCTCGTCCGCCGCCAGCATGTCCACCCTGAGAGGCCGGTCGAGGTCATAGAGAGCCACACTGCCGGGTCGCACCAGAAGCTCCTGGCCATCTTGCGTAATTTGCGCACCGCCTGCGAGCGCATGGAGAATGCCATAGCCACTTGGCGCAGAGTCCGCGATATCGCTTTCGGTGCGCTCGGTGGTGTGCGCAGCGCATTGCCACCTGATGACCGCACCATTTTTGACATCTGCATTGATCCAGCTCGTGTGAAACGGATCGTCAGCGTCGTAGTCGAACGAGCAGCGCACGGGAAAATCCGAGATGATTTCCTGAAAGACATCGAAAGCGTTTTTTTCGGGGTGCTCGCTTTGATGGATGGACATGAGCTGAAAGCGGTCGGCATCGCCGTGTTGTTTCATTGCACGGTCCGCTTCGGCGCGATCTGGCTTGTCACTTGATGGTGCATATCTACCGCCGTGCATTTTTTATGAGGGTATTGGCGGTAAGTGTACTGTTGGGCTGCCTTCGGCAAAACTTACTTTTGCTCGGTGGGCTTGCGAGCCGCTTTGGCGAGGCATTTAGAGCCCAGTTCGTCTCGTCAAGACGCATCCAATTAGCTGACGAATAGCGTCTCTTCGACGACCCGTTCCGATCCTGCTATCCAAGTTCAAATGTCGTGACACCGAAGATGCGATCAACGCACACAGAAGGGATCTGCCCTCTATACATTCGCGCCGTTTCAAATGCGGGTTTCAGACCAAGGCTTTCCGCCAGCGCCACGGCATCATGGTTGATGGCCGGGACGTCCAAGAAAAATTCTGCGGCGTGGCTCGCCTCAAATAGGCCGCGCAGAACCGTTTCCGCATCCAAACGTGTGCTTGCAACGAGTGGTCCAATTTTATGGCCCGTTCGGCACCGTCGAATAACCCCCCAGGCTTCTAACTTACCATCGCGCAGAAGAGCCCGGCCGATGTGACCCGGCGTATTGATCCAAGTTTTCAGGAAGCCTGCGCGTGGAGCGGGGAACACGGTCCGGTCGTCGGCATAAATAAGGTCCGCAGAAACGGTATTGAGTGCCACAAGGCCAAGGGGTTCGGAGCCGTCGCGCGGCGAAGTCCCACCATAGCGAAAGTTGTTCCAGGCGAACTGGAAATCCGATTTTCGATAATTTTCCTGTTGCGACACAACTCCGTCGAGTCCGACAGTCCGGTGTCCTGCATGCTGCATCGCGGCTTTCCAAATGCGAATACCGAAGCCGCGTCCACGAAGATCCGGCCGCACAATGTAAAATCCTAGGAATGAGAACGCGGCGTCATAATTGACGCAAGAGATCATTGCCGCCGGTTCTCCATCGAGTTCGCCGATCAGAAAGCCTTCGGAGTCGACTGTCGCGAAACATGATGCGTCGGCAAAACCCGGATTCCAGCCCTCGTCGGCGGCCCAGTCGGTGGCAAGCGCGATCTCTTCGTGTCGCATCGGGCGGATATTGAAAATAGTCATGTTAGGCATTGTCCAAGGCCAGATGGCAGCGAGACCTGTTGCACTCGCATACATCCCAACGCCCCATCGGGGGAAGCCTACTGCGTCGGGAGCGCCCGATAATTCTGGCCGAGACGATAGTAGAACGCACCGACCTCAACACCATTTTTATTGATCGTCGCGGTATTGATTGGGCCGAGAGCCTCAAAGTGGCTCGCCAAATTCGCAGAGTCGAGTTGGTGCCGCTCAAACCCGAACAGGATCATGTCGCGCCCGTT
>DATLJG010000448.1:0-1865 GCA_035538995.1 Hyphomicrobium sp.
GGCTTGATCCAATGGAGCAAGGATCTGTCGCCGGAATTGCCTGCGGCGATCAAGGCATTCCTGACGACGCGGTTGCGGCCCGTACGTTTGACGGGTGTGCCCGCAAAGCGTTCGCGGAATGCCGCGTCGTCGAGCGCCAGAAGTTCGGCGAGAGGTGGATTGTCTGTTCCGGCCTTGGCCGCGAAGCGCATTTCCGTCGCGGCGGCGGCGAACTTGTTCCATGGGCAGACGGCGAGGCAATCGTCGCAGCCGAAGACTCGGTTGCCCATCGCGACGCGGAACTCCGGCGCGATATGCCCTTTGTGTTCGATCGACAGGTACGCGATGCAGCGGCGTGCATCGAGCTGGTACGGTGCGGGAAAGGCTTTCGTCGGGCAGGCATCGAGGCAACGGCTGCACGAACCGCAGCGGTCGGATTCCATGTCGTCGGGTTGAAGGTCGGCGGTCGTCAGAATGGCGCCGAGAAACAACCACGAGCCGTGATCGCGCGAGACGAGGTTGGTGTGCTTGCCTTGCCAGCCTAATCCCGCCTTGGCGGCGAGCGGCTTTTCCATCAGCGGCGCGGTATCGACGAAGACCTTGACGTCGGCGCCCGATTTGGCGGCGAAGATGCGCGCCAGTGATTTGATCTTCTTCTTGACGACGTCGTGGTAGTCGCGGCCCTTGGCATAGACTGAAACGACACCATGATCGCGGCATTCGAGAGCATCGAGAGGGTTCGACGGCGGCGCGTAGGATTGTCCGACCATGATCGCGGTTCTGGCTTCCGGCCAAAGCCGGTGTGGATCGCCACGCCGATCAGCGTGTTCCTCCATCCAATCCATGTCGCCGTGGCGACCGTGCTCAAGAAAGTACGTCAGACGCGACTGGAGTTCTCCGGTCGATCCGAGCCGCGCGACACCGATCGCATCGAGCCCGAGCTTTCGAGTCTCGTCGCGAAGCAGGGCATTGAGATCGGTCGTCGCAGTAACACTTTCCAACACGTGCGGCGCCAGCCTTAAAAATCGAGATCGGAATAGGCGAGTGGCGGCGAGGAACCTGGAACGCGATCGCTGAGGAGCGCACGGAACGATGGTCGCGACTTGATCTTTTGATACCAAGCCTTGACCGCCGGATACTCGTTCCAGGGCACTTCGCCGAGATAATCCACGGTTGAGATATGGGCCGCCGCGGCAAAATCCGCAAAGCTCAAATCGTCGCCCGCCAGCCAGCGGCGGGCATCGGCCAGGTATCCTGTGTAGGCCAAGTGGTAGCGAAGGTTGGCGCGGACAGCCCGGAGAATGGCTGGGTCGGGTGCCGCACCGCCGTCGGCGCGCATCGTCTGGTAGACTTTTTCATTCAGCAGCTCGCGCGTGACCTCACGCTCGAATTTGCCGTGATACCAATCGACGAGGCGGCGAACCTCGGCGCGATCCTCGCGATTGCCCGGAAAGAGCGGCGGCGGTTTAGCCGACATCGCCGTTGTAACGGGCACGGCTTCGTCGGCGATGAACTCGGAAATCGAGTAAGCGCCGCAGAGCGTCAGGCCGTTGTCGAATTCGAGCACCGGCATTTCGCCGGCGGGGTTCTTGGCAAGAAATCCCTTCCGCCATTCCCACGGGTTTTCGTCGAGAAGCGTCACATCAATGGCGTATTCGGCCAGCGCCAGACGCACAGAGCGCGAGCGGGGGCAGAGGCGATATTGAGTCAAGCGGGGGGGCATTGGGCCTCGTCGTTTGGCAAGGCGGGCACTATACCCTCGGCATAGGCCGATTCGAAGGCGCCCCGCGCCAAATGCCCTCCTATGTCCCCGAAACGAATTCTGCTAACGCTCTCGCGCCGTTGGCCGATGGGAGGCAATTGATGCAAGGATGGGAAGCGGTTTT
>DATLJG010000449.1:0-2023 GCA_035538995.1 Hyphomicrobium sp.
GTACGTGAAATAGAAGTGCCCCCACGACCACATCATGTCCTCGGCTTCGCCGGCCATCGCGGCGGGGAGCACGATGTCGGCATATTTTGCCGTGTCGGTGAGGAAGTGCTCCGAGACAACCGTGAAGAGATCCTCGCGCTGCAGCCCTTCGACGATTTTGTTCGTCTCCGGTGCTTGCGACACGGGGTTGGTACAGAAAACAAACAGGCTCTTGATCGGCGGGTCGAGCTGCATTTCGCCGGTCAACGCCGCGCCAAGGCGCAGGTTGTTGACGACGCGCGTGCCGGGCTTGATCCAATCGGGACGGGCGGCTTTGACCCAATCGACCGGGAAATCCCAGAGCGGCATCTGCAAAAGGCCGCCGCCGACATGACGCCATGAACCGACAAGCGCCGGCAGGCAGCATGCGGCGCGGATCGCCTGGGCGCCGCCGGCGCTTCGTTCCAAAGCGACGCCAAGACGGATCACGGATGGCTGCGCGGTCGCGAACTCGCGGGCGAATTTGACGATGTCCGCAGCCTTCACGCCGGTGACGCTCTCGACATACTCCGGTGTGAAGTCTGCGGCGCGGGCCTTAAGCTCGGGATAGCCGTATGTGTACTTATCGACGTAGTCCTGATCGACGAGCCCCTGCTCGATGATCGAATTGATGAAACCCATCGCCAGTGCGCCGTCGGTTCCGGGCTTCGGGCAGATATGCCAGTCGCCGGCCTTCGCGGTGCGTGACTTGAACGAGTCGATGACGACAACCTTGGCGCCGCGCTTTTGCGCTTCCAAAACGAATGGCCAATGATGCAGGTTGGTCGAAATCGAATTGCACGCCCAAATGACGATAAATTTCGAATGGACGAAACTCTCGGGATCGACGGCGCCTGTCGGTCCGACGGTCAGCAGCCAAGCGGTTGACGACCCGGAGGCGCAAAAGGTCTTTTCGTTGACCGTCGATCCAAGCTTATTGAAGAATGGATCGCCGGAATTGATGCCCTGAACCAGACCCATATTGCCGAGATAGCTGTACGGCATAATCGCCTGCGAGCCGTATTGGGCAATGATCTCGCGCCAGCGGCTGCCGATCTCGGAAATCGCTTCGTCCCAGGTGATGCGCTCGAACTGCTTGGAGCCTTTGGGTCCGGTCCGTCTCAGCGGATACATCAGGCGGTCGGGATTGGCGTGATGATCGTGGAAATCCTTGAGTTTGACGCACAGTCCGCCGCGCGTCATCGGATGCTCTTTATTTCCGCGAACTTCGACCAGCCGCCCGTCGATGACTTCATAAACCATCGAGCACGTATCGGGACAATCGTGCGGGCATGCGCCAAAAAACTTATCTCGTTTAATCTGCTCGTTCATCGTTCACTCCCGCGTGGAAGACATCCGTTCATGGATGAACTTCTCATTTTATTTTGCCGCAGTCTGGCATCTCATCTTGGCAATACCAAGCAAAATTACGAACGAATCCGCAGGTATGGCGTATTGCAACTGAAATTTTTCCCGATATCTGCAATGCCCTGATTTTCACAAAGAATCTGTGTTTTAGTCGAATGGTGATGCGCCACGAGAGGGCTTACAATTGCGCCGAGAGGTGTGTTCGCGATGAGATCCCTATTTCCTGACCGCCGCTTGATCTGGCTGCCGCTCGGAGATTGGAGCCGGCCGAAGGGCAGAGCCGATCACTGCTGTGCATCGATGGTGAAGGCTCTGGAGTTCGAATGCGCGCTGCATGCCGATCCGTTCGAGTGCGCGGACGCCCTCGTGGTCTACAACGAGGTGATGAACGAATACGGGCTCATCATCCATGACGGCACCGCATCCTACCTTCTGATCGATCACTGTCCGTGGTGTGGCACGCGCTTGCCAGAAAGTGCACGCGACCGATGGTTCGATGCCGTCGATGCGCTGGACCTCGGCGATGGCGTTCCGCCGCCGGCTGAATATCTCAGCAGCGCCTGGCGGCGTAGAATCTGAAACGTCAAGGAATGTCGGGAGCGCTGCAGCAATCGTCGTAGATATGCTCGCGATTGTG
>DATLJG010000450.1:0-2931 GCA_035538995.1 Hyphomicrobium sp.
GGCGGTGACCAACCGGGCTTTCGTCAAAGAGGCGAGCGAGAAATTCGGCGCGCAGTGCATCGTCGTCGCGATCGACGCGAAGCGCGTTTCGGGAGACGGCGAGCCGCCGCGGTGGGAAATTTTTACGCATGGCGGACGCAAACCGACGGGCATCGACGCGGTCGCCTTTGCGCGTGAAGTGGCGGAGCTTGGCGCGGGGGAGATTCTTCTGACGTCGATGGATCGCGACGGGACGAAGTCGGGGTTCGATGTCGAACTGACGCGCGCCATTTCCGATGCCGTTTCCATTCCGGTTATTGCGTCCGGCGGGGTCGGCACACTTGAGCATCTGGTTGATGGGGTCCGCGACGGTCACGCGAGCGCGGTGCTCGCCGCCTCGATTTTTCATTTCGGAACGTATTCGATTCCCGAAGCCAAGGCCTTCATGGCAAAGGCCGGCCTGGCGATGCGGATGGATCCGTAAGCGCGGCGCGCATTTCCTGACTAACACGTCATGGCCGTCCTCCGTGGCGGCCATCCAGGGCAACACGATCGAACAGAGCCACTCGTGGCTCTGGATGGCCGGGTCAAGCCCGCCATGGAGTGAGGAAAGGGACGTGAACCGTTAAGGTGCAGGCGTTTTGTCGGGGTAGGGGCAGAGGTCGCTCACCAGGCATCGCCAGCATTCGGGCCGGCGGGCTTTGCAGACGTAGCGGCCGTGCAAAATCAGCCAATGATGCGCGTGCAGCGCGTACTCGGGCGGGATGACGCGAAGCAAATCTTCTTCGACGGCCAGCGGTGTCGTTCCGTGTGACAGCCCGAGCCTGTTGGCGACGCGAAACACATGCGTATCGACCGCCATCGTCGGATGGCCAAAGGCGATGTTCATCACAACGTTCGCGGTCTTGCGGCCGACGCCGGGGAGCGTTTCGAGCGTGTCGCGATTTCCCGGCACCTGACTGTCGAATTCGTCGACGAGGCGCTTCGAAAGGGCGATGACGTTCTTGGCCTTGTTGCGATAGAGGCCGATCGTCTTGATGTAATCGCGAAGTTTTTCCTCGCCGAGGGCCAGCATCTTTTTCGGCGTGTCGGCGATTTTGAAGAGCGGCCCAGTCGCTTTGTTAACCCCAGCGTCGGTCGCCTGGGCCGAGAGCACCACCGCGACGAGCAGCGTAAACGGATTGACGTACTGCAGCTCGCCCTTGGGTTCGGGATCAGCGGCATGGAATCGCCGGAAAACTTCGCGAATCTTGGCTTCGCTCAAGAGCCCCTTGCCGGCCGGCTTTCGCTTCGGCTTGGCTATGATGGCTGCCTGTTTTCCTGGCTTGCGTTTGGAGCGGGAACTGCGGATGCTTGGCCGGCTTATATCTTGAGGCGCTTTGGTCATCAGGTGGTCCGAGTCGGCGCCCTACGAGGCATGGGTCAGAGAAGCCGAGAAATGAGCGATAGTCTCGCAGAAAAGCAATCCTCAAAAGAGATGCGATTTGTTCTGCATCCTTACCGGTCGCTATCGCCGACCGGCTTTCTAATCCTGATGATCTTGATTTGCACCATTAGCTTCATTGTCGGCATGGTGTTCTTTTTGATGGGTGCGTGGCCGGTCCTCGGCTTTTTCGGTCTCGACGTTGCGCTCATCTACTACGCATTCAAATGCAACTACAGATCGGGACGCGCGTACGAAACGATCACGCTGTCGCCCGAGCTCCTGACGCTGAGGCGCGTGCATCCGTCGGGCGAGAGCGAGGAATTCATCTTCAATCCCTATTGGGCGCGCGTCCGCGTCACCGTCGATCAGCCGGACGGCCGGACATCGATGCGGCTCATCGCGCAGGGCAAGGAAGTTTTGTTCGGCCAGTTCCTGACCGACGATGAGCGCCGCGATTTCGCCGACGCCTTGACCGGCGCGCTGGTGACGACGCGCAAATCTTTTTTTTAGTGGGATCGATATCCGGGGTCGCATAAGCCGGACATCTCCGGCAAGAATTTCATTGCGCGAGCGAGAGCAACTCGCCCGCAACCGCGCTTATGACCACGACGAGCCACGGCGGGGTTTTCCAAAGAAAAAGCAGCACGAAATCGGCGACGGCCAGCGCAAAATCGCCCTTTGTCAAAATTCCGGCAAGCCAGACAGGGTTGTAGAAAGCTGCGAGAAGCAGCCCGACGACAGACGCATTTACACCGCGTAAGAGCGCGTTCGCCATCGCGCGCCGTCTCAGCTCCTCCCAGTAAGGCATCGTACCCGCGACGAGCAGAAATGACGGAAGGAAGATCGCCACAAGACAAAGGAGAGCGGTTTGGACGCCGCCGATCAAAGCGCCGAGATAGGCCGCAAATGTAAACAGCGGGCCGGGAACGGCCTGGGCAGCTCCATATCCCGCTAGAAAGGCGTCATTGCTGACCCATCCCGGAGGTACAACTTCGGACTGGAGAAGTGGCAGGACGACATGCCCCCCGCCAAACACGAGTGAGCCGACCCGGAAAAACGTATCGAAGATGCGGATATCCAGATTTTGCGATGTCGCCGCGAGTAGCGGCAGCCCAACGAGAAGCGCCGCGAACACAAGCAAGCATATCATACCGCTGAAACGGCTAACGGAAAGGGGCAGATGCGCCTTATCGGGAGGCGCGGCGCCGTTGCGCAGAAAGATCGCTCCGGCGACGGCGCCAAAAACGATCGCGGCGATCTGGCCGAAGGCAGACGGCAGCGCGAATACGATGGCGAGTGCGATAACAGCTATCGTCGCGCGCGGACCATCAGGGGTGAGATTTCGCGCCATTCCAAAGATGGCAAGAGCGACGACCGCCACGGCCGCGACCTTCAACCCGTGCAGCCAACCAGCGTCAAGCGCTGCGCCGCTGGCGGAGATACCGTAAGCGAAAAGTATAAGTGCCACGGCGGAGGGGAGGGTGAAGGCCGTCCACGCCGCTATCGCGCCCGCATATCCTGCGCGT
>DATLJG010000451.1:0-5788 GCA_035538995.1 Hyphomicrobium sp.
TCACCCGTCTCGATATTCTTGCACGAATACTGGAACTGCCCCTTGTCGCTCTCATCGCACTCCGTGGTGTTGAAATCATACGTCGCGAACCTGTCGAAGCGTTTCAAATCGTCGTCGGATTCTTCGCAGACACCGGCCATCGGAGCGACACACGCGGCAATCACCGACACGATCATTCGCTTCATAGAAAATCCCCCCATCCGTGCGCCGGCGGGGCAGCGCCAGCATGCCAAACCGGCCGCGCCCCTTCGGCTCAATGACGTGATTTCCGGTCAATGCGAAGCGGAGGAATTGCGCATGTCCCCAATATATTCCGTTGGCGGACGATTAAAACGCGGTTCAACCAGCGGGAGTTGCAAAAATCCATCGATGACGCACCGCCCGAACCTGAACGGTTATTCCAAACGCTCGACGTCCCGAAGCGTCGGGAAAAGTCTCATCCACAGCAGCGCCACGACGATTGTTCCGATGCCGCCAAGTACGGCGGCAGGCATCGCACCAAGGAGAGCGGCCGCCATGCCGCTCTCGAACTCCCCGAGCTGATTGGATGCGTTGATGAACAAATAATTCACCGCCCCGACCCGGCCGCGCATCGCATCCGGCGTCGCGAGTTGGACCAATGAAATGCGAATGACGACACTGATCGTGTCGGCCGCACCCGCAAGCCCCAGCGCTGCAAGCGACAGCCAGACTGACTTTGACAGCGCGAAAACCACGGTCGCCGCACCAAAGAAAATGACCGCCTGGAACATGCGCATGCCGACCCGGCGATCGATCGGATGCCGCGCCAGATATGCGGTCATCAGCAAAGCGCCGGCGGCGGGCGCCGCGCGCAGCACGCCCAATCCCCACGGGCCGGTATGGAGAATGTCCCGCGCGTAAATCGGCAGCAAAGCCGTGGCCCCGCCGAGAAGCACGGCGAACAGGTCCAGCGAGATCGTCCCCAGGATCGCCGGGTTGCTGCGGACGAACTTGACACCCGCGAACAAGGTCTCAAGCGTCGGCGGCTCCTTCGCCGATTCCGATCCGCGAACCTTGATTGCCCCGTTTAATGTCGCAGCCAGCAGCCAGAAACCGGCCATCAGCGCGAACGGAAGCCACGGCGCGATCGCATAGGTAATGCCGCCGAGGGCCGGTCCGCTGATCATGGCGACTTGAAACGCGCCCGTCGCAATCGCCGTCGCACGTTGCAGCATGCCTTGGGGCGCGACGGTCGGCAGCAGCGCCGCCTCGGCAGGACTTTCGAACGCCGCCGCGACGCCGAGCACCGCGACCGCTGCAAAAATCTGAGGCACGGTGAGCCAGCCTGATAGTGCGCCCCAGGCAAGAAACGCGGCGGCCAGGCATTCGATGATCTGGCAAACCAGCACCACGTGTTGCCGCGTGTAACGATCCGCCGCATGGCCCGCGATAAACACCAGGACCGCCATCGGAAGAAACTGGATGAGACCAATCATTCCGAGATTGAAGGCGCTCCCCGTCAACGCATAGACGTGCCAGCCGATGGCCACCACGGACATCTGGCTGGCGAGTTCCGTGCAAGTCCGCGCGCCGACATAGAGAACAAATGGACGGTGGCCGAGAAGACTCACACGCGAGGAATTCGTCGGCGCGTTGGATGCCATGCTGCGACTAAGCCCGCCCTTTTGCAGACGCGCCATGCGTCGGTTGAGTAAGTCTCAGCGTTTTCATTTCATAATGTCATTTGGCAGCGGATCTGAATCACTTCAAAGTGGTTCACTCTATCGAGGGGAACCGCGATCGCCACGTCGGCGTTAAAGACCGAGGAAAATTCCAAGGAGACAGATTATGCAGAAAGTCGCGATACTCGCGGCGGTTACACTTGCGCTTTCCGCAAGCTCAGCACTTGCTGTCAGCGAAGCTGTCAGAAGAGCTTGCAGCGCGGATTATGCCGCCTATTGCAGCAACTACAAGGTCGGCAGCTCGTCGCTGAAGTCATGCATGAAGAAGCACAGCCACATGCTGACTGAGGATTGCATCAAGGCGCTCGGTCACTCGAGTGAGGTGACGCAACAAGACATCCGCGACTACAAGGCGGGTCGATAATAAATTCAAAGGGCGTCCGCGAGGGCGCCCTTTATTTTTGTATGTGCGCCGCGATCAATCCCAGCACGGCATTGAAAGCCTGATCTGGATCGAGGGTCGTCGTATCAAGGTGGAGCGCATCCGCGGCAGCTTCGAGCGGCGCAATACTACGGCCGCTGTCGCGAGCGTCGCGACGGCGGAGGTCTTCAAGCACACGTTCGTAAGAGACGGTTTCGCCCCGCCCCTGGTGTTCGAGGTGCCGGCGCCGCGCCCGCTCTTCGTCGGATGCCGTGACGAAAATCTTTATGTGTGCATCCGGGCAAACGACGGTTCCGATATCGCGGCCGTCGAGAACGGCTCCGCGCTCGGCATTCCGCGCAAAATTACGTTGATAATCGAGCAGTGCCGCCCGAACATCCGGGATCTTGGCAACGATCGAAGCAGCGTCACCCGCCAGCGGGCCACGCAAGCCGGGATCGCCGAGACTTTGTGCATCGACCGCCTTCGCGGCGACGATGGCGGCGGCAATGTCTTCGAGGTTTCGCCCGCTCGCCACCACGTCACGCGCCACAGCCCGATAGAGAAGCCCGGTATCGAGATAGGGAACGCCCAAATGCTCCGCGAGCCGCTTCGCCAGCGTCCCCTTGCCCGACGCCGCCGGGCCGTCGATTGCGATGATCAATGTCTCGCTCATTGCGGCGCCACCTCCTGGAAGCGCGCGCCGAGCCCCTCCATGATGCCGCGGAATTCCGGGAAACTGGTCGCGATCATCGCGGTGTCGTCGACAATGACGGGCTTGTCGCTGGCAAGTCCCGCCGTCAGAAACGCCATCGCAATACGATGATCGAGGTGCGTCGCGACCGTTCCGCCGCCGGGAAACCGCCCCCGGCCCTCGACGGTCAGGCTGTCGCCATCGACACGCACATTGACGCCGTTCGCTTCGAGGCCGGTCGCCGTCGCCTGCAGGCGATCGCTCTCTTTGACCTTCAGTTCCGCCAGTCCGTCCATCTGCACCGTGCCTTGAGCAAAGGCCGAAATCGCCGCCAGCACCGGATATTCATCGATCATCGACGGCGCGCGCTCGGCCGGCACGCGAACGCCTTTCAACTGCGAGGCGCGCACGCGGATGTCGGCGATCGGTTCGCCGCCTTCCTCGCGTTGATTGAGAAGCGCAACATCGCCGCCCATTTCCTGCAACGTCGTGTAAAGGCCGACGCGCGTCGGATTGACGAGCATGCCTTCAATGGTCACGTCCGAACCCGGAACGATGAGCGCTGCCGCGACGAGAAACGCCGCCGACGATGGATCGCCGGGCACCAGAATATCCCGCCCCGCAAGTTCGGCATCGCCTCTGACGGTGATGTGGCGCGTCCCGTCCTTCTCGACGACGCAAACATCGGCCCCGAAATGGCGAAGCATGCGTTCCGTATGATCGCGCGTCGCCTCATGCTCGATCACGGTCGTTTCTCCGGCCGCGTGAAGCCCGGCGAGCAGAACGGCGCTTTTGACCTGCGCCGACGGCACCGGCAACGGATACACGAGCGGAATAAGTTCGCTCGTGCCGCGCAGCGTCATAGGCAGCGTCTCCTTGCCCGGCTCCAGCACCTGCAGACCCATTTGCATCAAAGGCCCGAGCACCCGGCGCATCGGCCGCCGCGACAGCGACGCATCGCCCGTCATCTCGACTGTGATCGGATGACCGGCGATGACGCCCATCATCAAACGCGCGCCGGTGCCTGAATTTCCAAAATCGAGCGCCGCCGTGGGCTGGCGCAGTCCGCCGGGGCCGCGTCCCTTGATCTCCCAGACGTCACCGCGTTTTTCGGCAATCGCACCCAGGGCCGTAACGGCCCGCGCCGTGTTGATGACGTCCTCGGCCTCTAAGAGCCCCCGAACGCGGGTTGTGCCGGTCGCCAGCGCGCCGAAGATCAGCGCCCGGTGCGAGATCGATTTGTCCCCAGGGACGCGAATCCGGCCGCGCAACGGAGCCGCACGCAGAGCCGAAAGAGGTTTGGCGGTCAAGACGTCCAAGATCGAAATTCCAGGCTAGAGGCCAAGCGGCGCAGTGATCCGGCGCCTGATTTGCGGGGCGATAGAGGCCCGCGCCGCGCCGCCCTGTCAACGCTACTGTCGCGGCGGGGTCAAGGTGCCTTGACGCATGTCCGAAGATCGTTGCGTTTTCGTTTTGACAGCCTGCAACACCTATGGCAGAGGGCTGCCTTAAATTCCTAAGTATCCGAGGCCCACTAATGGCGACCAAGCACGCGCGCGGGACGAAGCGTACCTGCCAGAGCTGCGATGAGCGGTTCTACGATCTCGACCGCAATCCGATCACTTGCCCCCATTGCGGCAGCCCCTACGTGATCGCCTCGTCGCCCGCCGCGTTGGCGGCCTTGCAGGCTGAACAGCGCGATCTCGCGGCGAAGAAGGCCAAGAAGCCGGTCAGCAACGACGATGACGGTGAGTTGCCGGCGGTCGAGGGCGAAGAAGCGCTCGCTGACGTCGAAACCGACGACACCGGCGGCGACGACGATGAGACCTTCCTCGAAGAAGAAGAGGAAGAAGGCGGCGATGTCTCGAACATCATCGGCGGTCCGACCGGCGAGGGCGACGAAGAACCGTAAGGTTTGAAGAACGATCTTGAAGTTTCCGCCTGAACGACTTATCAGGCGGGTTCTGCGCGGTGGCCCCGGCCCCGCGCTCCCAATTGGAATGGGGCCATAGCTCAGCTGGGAGAGCGCTTGCATGGCATGCAAGAGGTCAGCGGTTCGATCCCGCTTGGCTCCACCATTTTTGGCTCACGCGCCGGTGGGCGCTCCGCATGGGCGGCGCTTGCGCCGGGTCGCTTTGCTCCCAGGCCCTGCGGGCAATTGAGTTGCTTCGATCTCGCTTGGCTCCGGCATTTTCAGTTTGCACGCAGCCACCACACCAACCCTGCGCGCACTGAGTCCTCCGCCCTGTGGGCTTCGGCTCGGCGAGGCAGTGTTTCAAACGAAAATGCACACACAATCGTCATCCCGGCGTAGGCCGGGATCCAGGCAAACATCAACACAACGAATGTGGATCAGTAACTGGATGCCGACCTCCGTCGGCATGACAGTCGGTGGCGTCGAAACGAACGCTTTCGGGCTTCCCGAAGGCTGACCTCCCCGAACTTTTTCTGTAGTCTCCCCCGCGACGGAATTGCGCAGCCCAGCCTCCGCCCTGTGGGCTTCGGCTCGGCAAGCCAAGAAAATCTCGGGGAGCAGAAACGATGACAGATATCCGCGCCAAGCTGGCCTGGACGGCCGTCGCGCTACTGGGAGCCATCTCACTCGGTATCGTCGCACTGTCGCGCGGCGAGACGATCAACGCCGTCTGGCTCGTTCTCGCGGCGATCTGCTCCTACCTGCTCGCGTATCGTTTCTACGCCCTTTTTATCGCCAACCGCGTTCTGCGCCTCGATCCGCATCGCCAGACGCCAGCCCAGCGCTTCAACGATGGGCTCGACTATTGCCCCACCGACCGCACCGTCCTCTTCGGCCACCACTTCGCGGCAATCGCCGGAGCCGGACCGCTCGTCGGCCCGGTGCTCGCGGCGCAGATGGGCTATCTGCCCGGAACGTTGTGGCTGATCGTCGGCGTCGTCTTCGCCGGCGCCGTGCAGGACTTCATCGTGCTCTGGGCCTCGACGCGCCGTGACGGCCGCTCGATGGGCGACATGATCCGCTCGGAACTCGGCCCGCTTGCCGGCACCATCGCG
>DATLJG010000452.1:0-16043 GCA_035538995.1 Hyphomicrobium sp.
TAGCGCCGCTCTTCGACGTCGCCGAAGTCGGACATCGACAGTTTGTGGAGATCGAGCGGGCCGACGGCGCTGGCGATGCTGCCGCTGTTGATCGTCGCGGTTGCATGGACCGATGCCCAACCGGGTTTTGCCGGGCTGCGCCAGTGCGCCGAGGATACCAGCACTCCAGCCATCGTCATCACGACTGCTGTCGATACCAAAGATGAAGCGGAGACGGTCACGGGCGTCACCCCTCTCAAGGCGCTTGCGCTGCGTTGAGAGAAGCATCCCTCCGATTCTTTAATTGCCGGTAAAGAGATGCTCCAAAGCGGGACAACGCGGAGACTGACGCGGCGTCCGTCGCCATCAGTTTGCCTAGCCCTTCACCCCACCCCTGCCCCTCCCCTGAGGGGAGGGGAAGTGAGATTAGGTTTCCGCTGCTCCCTCCCCGCTGGGGAGGACGCCCGATGCGAAAGGCAGCCTACCGTTTATTCCTCGCGGTAGACGCGCTCGCGGCGTTCGTGGCGCTCCTGCGCCTCGACGGACAGCGTGGCAATCGGGCGGGCATCGAGGCGCTTAAGGCCGATGGGTTCGCCGGTGTCTTCGCAATAGCCGTAGGAGCCGTCTTCGATCCGGCCGAGAGCGGCATCGATCTTGGCGATCAACTTGCGCTGGCGGTCGCGGGTCCGGAGTTCGGTCGCGCGGTCGGTCTCGGACGTTGCGCGGTCAGCGAGATCGGCATGTTGCGTTGAATCCTCATGCAGGATCGCGAGCGTCTCGCGCGTCTGCCGCAGAATTTCGTCCTTCCAATCGAGCAGGCGCTTGCGAAAATACGCCTTGTGCATGTCATTCATGAACGGCTCGTTGTCCGAAGGCTTGTAGCCAACGGGGAGAACGATATCGGCAATCTTTACACGCGGAGCCATCTTCTTATTCGTACCCTCTGACTTCTTCGACGGTGCCGACTTCGCGGCTGCAACCGTCCGCGTCGCGGCGCTTTGTGGAGCGGGCTTGCGCGTTCCCGTCTTGGCGGCAGCCGGCGCCTTTCCAGTCGAGGCTTTAACCGGTGCTGCTTTTGCGGCTTTTGTTGCCGGCTTCTTGGTTTTGGCGGCAGCCGCCTTGGCCGCCTGCCCTGTACCGGCCTTTGCCGGCTTACCGGACTTGGCAGCACTTTTCTTGGGCGCGGACTTTCCCTTTGCCGCCTTTGCCGCGATCGTCTTGCTCATTGTCTGCCTCTCCTGAGGCTAGGGCATTCGAGCTGATCATCGTTGCCGAAAGTACGGAACCCAAAGAGGAATCGGGCCCCCTTTTCCGGCCGACCCTTATCTATGGGGAGGGGCCTAAGAGTCAAGCAAATGCAAGCAAACGTCCGCAATCAATTGGTAGTAGTTTAGCCCAATGATAACAGATACTTATGGCTTAGCACCTCCGCCTCCCGCCGGCGCTTGCCGGGAATACCTCCCACGACGCCAGTGCGCTTCGGTCATCTTGCCCGCGGTTCGGCCCCGCCCCTAGGTTGGCGAGACACCAGCCGGGAAGGTCGATCGCTCCATGAAATTCGAAGGCACCTCCTCTTACGTTGCCACCGACGACTTGAAGATCGCGGTCAATGCCGCCATCCGGCTCGAACGCCCGCTGCTGATCAAGGGCGAGCCCGGAACGGGCAAATCGGTACTCGCCGCCGAAGTTGCAAGATCCCTCAACGCGCCATTGATCGAATGGCATATCAAATCGACGACGAAGGCCCAGCAGGGCCTTTACGAGTACGATGCGGTTTCGCGTTTGCGCGACGGACAGCTCGGCGACGCGCGCGTCAAAGATATCGCCAACTACATCAAGCGCGGAAAACTCTGGGATGCCTTCACGGCTCGTGAGCGTTCCGTGTTGCTGATCGACGAGATCGACAAGGCCGACATCGAATTTCCGAACGACCTTTTGCAAGAACTCGATCGCATGGAGTTCTTCGTCTACGAAACGGGCGAGACGGTAAAGGCGACGACACGGCCGATCGTGCTCATCACGTCCAACAACGAGAAAGAATTGCCGGACGCATTTCTGCGGCGCTGCTTCTTCCACTTCATCAAGTTTCCCGACACGGAAACGATGCGCCAGATCGTGGATGTGCATTTTCCCGGTTTGAAAAATCGCTTGGTCGGGGATGCGCTGCGAATTTTCTACGAGTTGCGCGATGTGCCGGGTTTGAAGAAAAAGCCATCGACATCGGAATTGCTCGATTGGCTGAAATTGCTTCTCAATGAAGATATCGATCCGTCGCTGCTTCGCGAAAGCGATCCGAGAAAGCTGGTGCCTCCGCTCGCCGGAGCGCTCATTAAAAACGAGCAGGACTCCCATTTACTCGAACGTCTCGCGTTCATGACGCGCCGCCGCAAAGAGTAGAGGCGAACTTTTTTCCCGCTATGTCGTTCACTATGGCCGACGTGGTGTCGGCGGCTTGCAGAGATGTGTAACAGCATTACATCTACAAGCGGTCAGACCATCTTAATGGAACTTTGTTCGATTTCGTCTGTCGTCGCGTCGTGTGATTTTCTTGATTTCGGCAGACGCTTGCGCCTCAATGGCTTTCTTCGTCGTTACGACCAAAAAGAGACTCGCGGCTTTGGAGAATTTCAAATGAAGAAATTTATCGTGATGTTGGCTGTTCTCGGCGCGCTCGGCGCCGCAGCCTGCGACAGCCAGAAAGAAAAAGCCGATACGGCGGCCGATAAAGCCGCCGCCGACAAAGCGGACGCCGACAAGGCTGCATCAGATGCCAAGGCTGCTGCCGACAAAGCAGCGGAAGACAAGGCTGCGGCTGAAAAAGCTGCGCAGCAAACTCCTGCGGAAAGCACGACGACACCTCCCGCCGAAACCACGACACCGCCTGCCGACACCACGACGCCTGCACCTGCGCCTAGCCCTTAAAACTATTGAACTATCGCGGACAGGTTTTACTCCGTTCAGCAAAGAGAACGAGCTTAGGCCGTCAGGCCTAGCTCGGCTCTTGGCTGGACTTGTGCGTATTTGTCGCGAAACTCAACCACGTTTCTGTGACCTCCGCGCCATATAGGTAACACGAGCGGAGACGATCCTTGGTCCGCTACCCATTTTCAGACGTCGTCGTCTGCCAGGCCGAGGTTGCGGCAGTGCCGCCCCAATGACCTTTTTTCGCGCGCGGATCAGCGTGCCATGTTTTGAAAGTTCAAACATCGTATGTGTGGTATCTTCGGAATTATCGATCTGACAGGACGACGCTCCATTCCGGCGTCGGTCTTGAAACGTGCTGCCGACGCCATGCAGCACCGCGGACCCGATGAAGACGGATATCTGCAGAAGCCGGGCTTCGGTTTTGCGACGCGGCGACTGAGCGTCGTCGGGGTTGCCGACGGGCATCAGCCGATGTTCAACGAAGACAAGTCGGTCGCCGTCGTGTTCAACGGCGAGATCTACGATCACAGCGATTGGCGCCGCGATCTCGAAACGCGCGGGCATAAGCTCAAGACGCATTGCGACACCGAAATTCTTCCGCACATGTGGGAAGAATACCGGGAAGACATGTTCGCCAAGCTCAATGGCCAGTTCGCGGTGGCCATGTTCGACGAGCGCAATCAGCAATTTCTTCTGGCGCGCGATCGCTTCGGCATCTGCCCGTTGTTCTGGACGCGCACGACGCGGTTCGGAAACGACTGGCTGATCTTCGGATCGGAAATCAAAACGCTGCTCGCCACCGGCATGATCGACGCGAAGCCCGACCGTCGCGGCATCGACGCCGTTTTCAATTTCCTCGCCGTCGCCGGACCGTTCAGCTGCTTCGAAGGCATCAACATCCTGCAGCCCGGCACATTCCTCAGAATTGCGCGCGGCCGTTCCGGCGAGAGCGCCAAGATCAGCGAACATACCTATTGGGCGATGGACTTTCCCGATAAGGGAATGGAGGCGCGCGGTCAGAACGAAAAATCGCTCGTCGATGACTTCGAGGGCATTCTCCACTCGGCCGTAAAGCGCCGGCTTCGCGCCGACGTGCCGGTCGCGTCGTATCTGAGCGGCGGCGTCGACTCGAGTACCGTGGTGGCTATGGCGCGCGATATTCTTGGCGAGTCGCCTGCCACGTTCACCGTGAAGATTCGCGATCCGAAGCTCGACGAGACGAAGCAAGCGGCGGTCATCTCGAAGCATCTCAACGCCCATCCCACGATCGTGCCGTGCGGATCGGAGGAAATCGTTTCCAACTACCAGCGCCTGCTCGTCGCGACGGAAGCGCCGGTGACGGACACATCGTGCACGGCGTTGATGTTGCTTGCGGGTGAAGTCCACAAGCAGGGCTTCAAGGTTGCATTGACCGGCGAAGGCTCCGACGAATGGCTCGCCGGCTATCCCTGGTACAAGATCAACCGGCTGCTCGAAATGGCGGGCAAGATTTCGGGCGGTGTGCTCGAGTCGGCGATACGGCGGCGTGCCTTCACCTGGCTTGGCTGCAACAAGGATTCCGTCGACTACTTGAAGGGCAACGTTTCGGCGGCCGGCGGCGATCATGCCTTCCAGCGCTTCTACGATCTGCTCGGCGCCTCACGCTTCCGCTTCTTCAGCTCCGATATGCTGGCCAAGCTTGGCGATCATAATCCTTATGCTGATTTCGCACCGGACCTTGAACGCGCCAGGAGCTGGCATCCGATCAATCGCGCCGTCTATTGGGCGGGCCGCATTCACTTGCCGGGTCAGCTTCTCAGTCTCAAGGGCGACCGCATCGCGATGAGCCAGTCGGTCGAGATGCGCTATCCGTTCCTCGACAACAACGTCTTCGACTTCCTCGCGAACATCGATCCGGACTGGAAGCTGAAGGGACTCACCGAGAAGTATCTGCTGCGGCGCGTCGCCGAGCGTTGGCTGCCGAAATCCGTTGCGTGGCGTCCGAAGGGCATGTTCCGCGCGCCGCTCGACGGGTTCTTCCTGGAACAAAGGCTGCCTTACGTCGATGAGCTTCTAAGCGAAGAGTCGCTGAAGAAGACGGGCTACTTCGATCCCGAGGCCGTCACCTTGTGGCGGACGAAATACCGGGAGCTGTCATCGCGCTTCTATCAGCGCAGCTCGATGGAATTGGGTCTCGTCGCCGTGCTGGCGACGCAGCTCTGGCACCACACATACATCGATCCGACCCTCTGCAGCTTGCCGGACTGGCGGTCGATCGCGGGCGTCGAGGCGGAGCCGCGCGATCTCGCCTTCGCGGCGGAGATGCCGGAAAGCGCCGCCGTCTGACGGCGTCAGCCGCGCGATTTGGTACCGTAGGCCGCCATAAACATCGCGACCGCCGATCGAACGACCTTGTCGATCTCCTCCGCCGTTGCCGGTCTATTGACGACGGCGTAAAGGCGCTGGCGCGTGATCGTCGTTTGAACGAGTTCGAGAAACTGCGCTGCCGCCAGGTGTGAGTCCGGCACGGTCAGACGTCCCGCAGCGACATGCTTATCGATATATGCGCCGACGGCGTTGATCGTGCGCCGCGGTCCCGCGCCGAAAAATTCGTTCCCGATTTCCGGCATGCGCTCGGCGACGCCGATGACGATCCTGTGCGCGGCGATGACGAACGGCTGCGAGAGAATTGTCATCATGTCGGTGCCGAAACGGATCAGCACGTCTTCGATTGGCTTTTCGACATCCAATAGGGCGATCAGCTCGGAGATGTTCCTGTCGCGGCGCTCGGCGCAGATCGACGTAAACAGGTGCTCCTTATCCTGGAAATAGACGTAAAGCGTCGCCTTCGAGACCTGCGCTTCGCGGGCGACATCGTTCATGCTCGCCGCGTCGAAGCCGAGCGTCGAGAAGATGCGGCCTGCGCCATCCAGTATTTGACGCCTTTTGTGCGGGTCGGTCCCGGCGGCGGGCCGGCCCCCGCGCCTGTCAGGCGTATCCGTCGGGGCTGGGCGTGATTCCATAGCAATTAATCCTACACGAGCGACCGGCGGCTCCACCCACAGAAATGTGAGACATATTGAACCGAACGGTTCAGTTCACACTTGATATCGGCCATCGAGTTGTGTATGTCAAGCGAACTGAACCGTTTGGTTCAATTACGGTCAGGATTTATTAAGGATCGACGTCATGGCGATCGGAAAATCGAACACACTTTTGAAAGAGCGGCCGGACCGGGCCTCCGCAAGCGATCATTCGCCGATGGCTGAGGCTAACGGAGACACGCGCGCCCTTTCCGCCTCCGCCGGCAGCACCGTATCCCCGATCCCGACAATGAAGGCCGATGCCGCACCGAACGCTGAATCGCGAGAGGCCCCCACGGCACGCGAAGGCGCGGCGGTAAAGGCGCCCGCGACCGAAGCCGCGAAACCCCGTTCGAACAAAAAGCTCGTCCTGCTCGGCGTCGGCGCGGTGGCGCTGCTGGCGGCCGCGTGGTTCGCGTACCACTACATCACCGTTGGACGCTTTATGGTCTCGACCGATGACGCCTACGTCGGCGTCCACATGTCGATCATTTCTCCGAAGGTGCCGGCTTACGTCACCGGCGTTCCCATCAATGACAACCAATTCGTAAAGGAAGGCGACGTTCTCGTTCGCCTTGACGACGGCGATTACCGCCTGGCGCTCGATCAGGCCAAGTCGAAGCTGGCGACGCAGAACGCCGCCATCGCCACGTTCGACGCACAGATCAAAGCGGCTGAAGCGGCGGCGGTGCAGGCCCGCGCGCAACTCGACTCCGGCAAAGCGACAGTCGTCAAAACCGAAGCCGACTATGAGCGGACGCGGACATTGACGGCCAAGGACTACTCGACGAAAGCCTCGCTCGACGCCGCAATCGCGGCGCGGGATTCAGCGCGGGCGCAGGTCAAGGCCGACGAAGCGGCGATTCAATCGGCGGACGCGAATATCGCCTTGCTCCACGCGCAGCGCGATCAGGCCGTGCAGGTTGCGAAAGAATTGCAAGTCGCGGTCGATCAGGCAGCGCGCGATCTTTCGTTCACCGTCATTCGCGCTCCCTTCGACGGCGTTATCGGTAATCGCAGCGTTCAGGTCGGCGATTACGTGACGCCCGGCAAGCGGCTGACTGCGGTCGTGCCGCTCGACAAGGTCTACGTCGATGCCAACCTCAAGGAAACGCAGCTTGCGCCGGTGGTCGTTGGTCAAACGGCCAACGTCGAAGTCGATGCTCTGGATGGCGAAATCCTGAAGGGCAAAGTGGTCAGCGTCGCCCCGGCGTCCGGTTCGCAGTTCTCGCTGCTGCCGCCTGAGAACGCGACCGGCAACTTCACAAAAATCGTCCAGCGCGTCCCGGTTCGCATCGCCATTCCCGCGACGGAGGCGAAAGGCCGTCTGCGTCCGGGGCTGTCCGTCGTCGTCGCTATCGATACGCGCACGACGCCGAAGTCCGCGCCCCAGCAGCACGCTGCACGATAGATCGGGGTTCGCGTTAGCGCGAGGTGACATGTCATGAGCACCGCAGGAACACCGACTTTCGGTCCGGCATCGGACGTGCCGCCTGGAACGCTGGCCTGGATCGGCGTGACGCCGCGCCAGCTCGCCGGCTTCCTGGCGATGGTGTTCGGCATGTTCATGGCAATCCTCGACATTCAAATCGTGTCGGCGTCGCTCTCGGAAATTCAGGCCGGTCTTTCCGCCAGCTCGGATGAAATCCCGTGGGTGCAGACGTCGTATCTCATCGCCGAAGTGGTGATGATTCCGCTTTCGGGATTTTTGGCGCGGGCACTCTCGACGCGCGTGCTGTTTTTGTCGGCGGCCATCGGCTTCACCGCCACCAGCGCGCTGTGCGCCACGGCGACTTCGATCGACCAGATGATCATCTACCGGGCGCTGCAAGGCTTCATCGGCGGCGGCATGATCCCGAGCGTCTTCGCTGTGGCGTTCTCGCTGTTCCCGGCGTCGAAGCGCAACATCGTCTCGCCGATGATCGGGCTCGTCGCAACGATGGCGCCGACGATCGGGCCGACGATCGGCGGTTATCTGAGCGATGCATTTTCATGGCACTGGCTGTTCCTGGTGAACGTCGGGCCGGGCATTGCCGTCGCCATCGCCGTCTATTTTCTCGTCGATTTCGACAAGCCCGACCACTCGCTGCTCAACCGCTTCGATTTCGTCGGCCTGATCGGCATGGCGTTCATGCTCGGCTCGCTCGAGTATGTGCTTGAGGAAGGTCCGCGTTACGACTGGCTCGATGATCAGACGATCGCGACGTTCGCCGTGGTCGGTGTCGTCGGCGCGTTCGTGTTCTTCTGGCGCGCGTTTACGGCGAACGAGCCGATCGTCGAACTCAGAGCGTTCCGCGACCGCAACTTTGCGTTCGGCTCGCTGTTCAGCTTCACGATGGGCATCGGCCTTTACGGATTGACCTATATCTATCCCATCTATCTGGCGCAGGTGCGCGGCTACGATGCGCTGATGATCGGTGAGACGATGTTCGTCACCGGTGTGGCGATGTTCCTGACCGCGCCGATCAGCGGCCGCCTCGCGAGTTTGCTCGATCCGCGCGTCATGATGCTGATGGGCTTCACCGGATTTGCAATCGGGACCTACATCACCACCAACATCACGTCGGACTGGGATTTCTACGAACTGCTCTTGCCGCAAATCCTGCGCGGCAGCTCGCTGATGCTGTGCATGGTGCCGATCAACAATCTGTCGCTTGGAACGCTGCCGAAGGACCAATTGAAGAATGCGTCCGGGCTTTTCAACCTGACGCGAAATCTCGGCGGTGCGTTCGGGCTGGCAATGATCAATACGATCCTCAACAAGCGGCTCGACCTGCATCTGGAGCGGCTGCACGAGAGCGTTTCGTGGGGGCACCCGATCGCGGAGGATCAATTGGCGTCGATGCAGCAGTCCATGTCGCAAGTCCTTCCAGACGGCGCTCTCGCGGCCGTGAAGCAACTCGCGATGCTGGTGCGCACGCAAGCCAACGTCATGTCATTCGCGGATATCTTTCTGGTTCTCACCGTTCTCTTCGCATCGGCTGCCGTGTTTACATTGTTAATGCACAAACCTTCGGCAATCCCTGCCGAAGCGGCAGGGCATTGAAACACTGTTTGCGAATGATCGATGACAGGCCCGAGAGCAGAGCGTGCACATTTTCGCGAGCGATCATGGATTAATGGCAATTTGACTCTGATCGCGAGCAGGTGACTCTGCCGTGACCGGTTTCCGCTTGCACAACGATCCGCCGCATTGAAACATGCCGACGGACACCCGACTATCGAACACGACCGCTGCACCCCTCCTCCACATCAGGCAGATCGGCGATATGTCTCATCCGCAAAATTCTCCGGAAAGAAACGTGCTCGTGTTTCAGGGGGGCGGCGCTCTCGGCGCGTATCAGGCGGGAACGTATGAAGCGCTTGCGGCGGGCGGCATCGAGCCCAATTGGATCGCCGGTATTTCCATCGGTGCGATCAATGCCGCGATCATCGCCGGTAATCCGCCCGAACGGCGCGTCTCTAACCTGCGGAAGTTTTGGGATCTCGTGTCGAGCCGCCTGACGCTGCCGCCGCTCGCGACCGACTTCAATTCCCGCAAGCTCTTCAATGAAGCGAGCGCCGCGCTCGTCGCCTCCACCGGCGCCCCCGGATTTTTCGAACCGCGCTTGCCGCCGGCGTTTTTCATGCCGCCGGGCACTATGCAAGCCATCAGTCTTTACGACACGAGCCCTTTGCGAGAAACGCTGCTCGAGCTTGTCGATTTCGATCTTCTGAATTCCGGCAAGGTCCGGTTCAGCATCGGCGCGGTCGAGATCAGCAGCGGCAATCTCAATTATTTCGACAATCAGCATGACGAAATCCGCCCCGAGCACGTCATGGCGAGCGGCGCGCTGCCGCCAGGATTTCCGCCGGTCGAGATCGACGGAAAGCTCTATTGGGACGGCGGCATCGTCTCGAACACGCCGCTGCAATATGTTCTCGACGGTGGAATGCCACGCCATGAGGTGTGCATCTTCCAGATCGATCTTTTCAGCGCCAGGGGCCCGATCCCGCAAACACTTTTCGACGTGCAGGCGCGCGAAAAGGAAATCCGCTATTCGAGCCGAACGCGCCTCAACACCGATTTCTTCAAGCACATCCAGTCGATGCGGCGCGCCATCCGCAGGCTCGACGGTCAAATTCCCGACGATCTCAAAACCGGCTTCGACTGGCGGCTGCTATCAGAGTTCAGTTGCAACGCCGCCGTGACGATCGTGCATCTCATCCATCGCCGCGCCTCCTACTCCACGCAATCGAACGATTACGAGTTTTCCCGGTTTACCGTCAACGAGCATTGGCGGAACGGCATGGAAGACGTCGAACGCACGCTGAGCCATCCGACTTGGATCAATCGCGAGCCGCCGAAGCACGGCGTGCTTGTGCTCGACTGCACCAGGGAACTACAGCCTGCCCCGGAGACCGCACATGAAAATAGCTGACGTCAAAAAGTCCGCGTATGCCATGCCTTTGACGAGTCCGGCATTTCCTCCCGGCCCCTATCGCTTCGTCGATCGCGAATATCTGATCATCACGTATCGCACCGACAAGGAAGCTCTGAAAAAAGTCGTCCCGGAGCCGCTGACCTTCGACGAACCCATCGTCAAATACGAGTTCATTCGCATGCCGGATTCGACCGGCTTCGGCGATTACACGGAATCCGGCCAGGTCATTCCGGTCAAATTCAACGGCGTCGAAGGCGGCTATACGCACGCCATGTTTCTCAACGACGGGCCGCCGATCTATGGCGGCCGCGAGCTTTGGGGATTTCCGAAGAAATATGCGCAGCCGTCGCTCGCTCCGGACAAGGACACGTTTGTTGGAACGCTCGATTACGGAAGCGTGCGCATCGCGACCGGAACGATGGGCTACAAGCACAAGGCGCTCGATCTCAAAGCCGTCGCCAAGGCTCTGGCGATTCCCAACTACCTGCTGAAGATCATTCCGCACGTCGACGGCAAGCCGCGCATTCTCGAACTGGTCGATTACCGGCTTGAGGACGTCGTCATCAAAGGCGCGTGGAGTGGGCCCGCGGCGCTCGATCTCAGACCCCACGCGCTGGCGCCCGTCGCCGATCTGCCGGTGCGCGAGATCATCTCCGCCACGCACATCCTCGCCGATCTCACCCTCGGTCTCGGCAAGGTCGTCTACGATTATCTTGATACGAAAAAGGAGCGCACGTCATGAAACTCGACGGCAAGGTCGCCCTTATCACGGGCGCGGCGAGCGGCATCGGTCATCAGATCGCCAGACGTTATGTCGAAGCCGGCGGGCGCGTCGCCATCGCCGACTTGAATCTCGATGCCGCGAAAGCGGCGGCAAAGGAACTCGGCGGCGAGAAGGAGGCCATCGCGGTTGCGATGGACGTCACGAAAGAAGACGAAGTCAACGCCGGCGTCGAGAAAACCGCTTCGGCATTCGGCAAGATCGATATCCTCGTTTCGAACGCCGGCATCCAGATCGTGCACCCCATCGAGGACTTTCCGTTCGCGGATTGGAAGAAGCTCCTCGCCATTCACCTCGACGGCGCGTTTCTGACGACGAAGGCCTGCGTCAAGCACATGTATAAGCAGGGCTCCGGCGCGCTCATCTACATGGGCTCCGTGCACAGTCATGAGGCGTCGCCGCTGAAGTCAGCCTACGTCACCGCGAAGCACGGTTTGCTGGGTCTGGCGCGCACGATGGCCAAGGAAGGAGCAAAACACGGCGTCCGCGCCAATGTCATCTGCCCCGGTTTCGTACGAACACCGCTGGTCGATAAGCAGATCCCGGAGCAGGCGCAGGAACTCGGCATTACCGAAGAGCGCGTCGTCAAAGAAGTTATGCTCGGCGAAACGGTGGACAAGGAATTCACCATGGTGACGGACATCGCCGAGGTCGCCCTCTTCCTCGCCGCGTTCAAAACGAACGCGCTGACCGGCGAAAGCATCATCGTCAGCCATGGCTGGCATATGAACTAGAACAGATGACCTAGGCCGGTGGCGGCCGGCGCGACGTTGATGGCTGGCGCCTCGCCCGAGTCGCCGGCCGATGGTTCGTTCCCTTTCCAAAAGAACGCGGCTCATCTGCATCATGCGGAACGCCGGGTGCAGGTATTCCCCTGAACACGATGATCGATCCGTGCGTCGTGTACGATTCTCCAATATCATTGCGGGCGGTGGGCACATTGGGAACATCGCGGACCGTTATGGTTCGCATGACATTCAGTCGGGGACTTCAAAGAATGGAATGTACGCTAGCGCCTCGTCGCGGCAACGCACGGCTGCAGACGGGCATGCTTTTGCTGGCGCTCGTAATGATCGCGTGCGGCCTCGGCAGCAGCGCCGGATGGGCGAAGCATAAATCGCATTCGGACGTCACGGCCGATCCCTGCAAAAAGCTGAACGGCTACATGACGAAGCGGATCGCCAATATCCGGTCGCTCAACAAGGCGATCGACAAGGAGCAGTCGGTTCCCAACACGATGGCGGGCGTCTTCAATTTGATGCAGGGCAAGTATTACGTCGATCATGCGAAAACCGAGAAAATCGGCCGCGCGCGTAAAGAGGCGGACGATCTGAACCGCGTTATGCGCGGCATGGGCTGCACGCCCGTCGACATCGACCAAGAGTTGCAGAAGCCATAAACGGCGCCGTCGCGCCAATAACTGGCGCCGCAGCCGGGCCCGTCGCTCCCTCACGGCTCGAAAACAGGCGGACGTTAACGTCTTGTTAACCGGAAAGGCCTCGAACTTACCGGAGGTCGCCAATTTGAATCGGGTCAACTTCCGTGAACATACCTCGCCTTCTCGTCGTTACCGGTGCGCTGGCAATTTCGGTATCGTCCGTATCGGACGATGTCGCTGCTCAGGACTTTGATAACGGCTCCGCAATCGCTCGCGAGTCCTCGTGGACGAGCGGATACATGGGTCTTGGTGGCGGTTTGGTCAGCGCCATGCCGCGACACGCCCATGACAAGAAAAAGACCGCGAAAGCGCCGTCGCGGCCGGCGCAAAAGCAGTACGTGCGCGCGCGTCATCGCCATTATGATCCGAACTCGCCGATGGTTCTCATAGCCGAAACGCTCGACCATACGGGGCTCAACGTCGCCAATCTCGGTTCCCGTCACTGAACCGGCTTTAGACGCGCGCATTGAGATAACGTGAGGTTCGCGCGGTCGTCTGCTAGAGCAGCGACCACTGCTGCGCCGCGACCGCCCAGGCGATGATGACCGCGTTGCTTGCCATGTGCGCGGCGATCGCGTCGGACAACCGGCCCCGACGCAGCATCAACAAAGCGTAGATCAGCCCGGCGAAAAACGCTGCCAGCCATCGCTCATGGAGCATTGCAAACGCTGCCGACGAAACGATCAGCGCCAGCCAGGAGAAGGTGCTGAAGGCGACGTTTTCGAACCGCGGCGAAATGATCATCCGGTACAGGCAGCCGCGAAACGCCAGCTCCTCCGCGATAGGCACAAGGATAATCGACCCCAGCGCGCGGGCGGTCATCCACATTACGAATTGCCAGAGCGCCAACCCTGCGATCCAGTCGCCGAGAGGCGATGTCTTCAACGGGTCCGTCGCGATCCAAAGAACGCCGATGATCGCGCCCACCGACACGGAAAGCAGCGACGGCTTCTCCCAGCGTGACGCATAGGCCCGCCAACCGATGGCAATGGCCGCTGCCACCATGAACACCTTGATCGGATAGACACTTTGCTCATGGGGCGCGAATGCGCCGATCACGATGTTCGCGGCCGTCATCGCAATGAACGGTGCGAGGAAAAGAAACGCATCATCCGTGCCGCTTTGGACGACCGGCGTACTTCGTGGCGCCCGCGATGAGTTGGAGATGAAAGCGACCTTCGGCACCAAGAACAATATCGCCATCGCGACGGCCAGAATGCAAATCCAGCCGAATTGCGAATGGAAGCCGCCGAGCGCAATTTCGGGCGATATGTTGGCGCCGATCGCAATCAGAAGGGCAATGCGCATGGCATTGAGAAGCCAGATCACGCCCATCGCCACGGGAAAGAGCAAGATAGCGTTCGGGAAACGCAAGGATCGCCGGAAGATCCACAAGTAACCGGCGAGAAACATGGCGATGATGGCCATGCCCTCATATCCCGAACAGGGGCCCGAAATCTGAACCTTGAAATTTCCCACGCCGAGAATCCGGGCACTCGGATCGATGACGGCGTGCTCCTGAAACAGGCTCAAGATCCAATAGGAAAGATAGAGCGTCGCGTTGATCAGCGCCGTCCAGACATCCTCGGACATGAAGTAAGCCCAGCTGCGCTTGGGCAGCCATTCGAACGTCACGATGACGGCTGCAACAGCAGTCGCGATCACGATTTCCGAACGCCAGTTTTTCGGGAAGCGCCATACCGGGCGGGGAAACACGGATGCAAGAAGCGCGGTCAGCGTCCCGATGAGGATCAGCGTGCAGCCGATTGCCAAAGCCCTGCCGATCTCCGGAGTCAATCCGGCGACCGGCGAGTCGAGGAGCAGCACGGCGGCTAACGCAAGCGCGTTTCCGATACCGAAGAGTTTCGCCGAGCCGCCGTCGGGCGAGCCACGCGGGACGTCGAAAAACTCGGTTCGCCGTGGCCATACGACCAGCACGAAAACGATCGACGCGATGCAGATGCCCTTGGCGGCGACGAACGCCGCCGTCATCAGCGCGCCGCTCGCGACATCGAGCGACGCAAGAAGGCTCCGCGCCAATCCGAGCTCCGCCAAGCCCAAGACAGCGCAGCCGAGGATTTTCAGAAATGGCGCATGCGTGCTCGCCGCGCGGGGAACGCTGACGTCGCTACTGTGCATCGGATGCGGTATCTAGCTTAGCGGCGATTCAACCGCCGATAGACGAGCGCGCCAACAGTAACGACCAAGACGGCAGCTGAAAGCGCACCTGCGCCGTCGATTTCCGGAGCCGGCGAAGCGGTGCCGCCACTGTCTCCTCCACCACCAAAGCAAACGCCGAAAATGCAGAGCGCGTAAGCGCTATTGGCCCACAACGTGGCCGTTAGGAACGAAATGGTTACTGCGAGTTTTCTCATCGCACTCTCCAAGCCAACGGTGCATCGCCCTATTCGGCCGGCGAGCCCAACGTTCAGCTTAATGCGACATTATCGCCGTTCTCAACGTGTTGGTGAAAAATTGGTAAAGGGCGAACTCAAAATAGAGCGCAAGCGGGAGGGCGCCGATGTTGCGGAGACGTCCGATCGCATGGTCAATCGCCGAACAAATTTCTCGAACGCGGATTGATCCGTACGCAACGAATTCAGCGCGTGAACCGTTAAGCATGGGACTCATGTTTGCAGGGCTGCGTATGGACACCATTGGCCTTCCCGGAAGCGTTCTCGCTGATCTCTACATTCGTCTTCGAGACGAAATCGACGGCGGCGAGCGCAATCTCGATCCCAACCATAAACTCAGAGCTCCGATCGCAATGGCGATCCTGGCGGCGGCTGAAAATTTCGGCACCGACGCCTTTGGCATTGAAACCCAGGTCCGGCAGTCGCTCGGCCTCGCGGCGCATGCGGAACCGGCGGCGGCCTGATTCATCCGGCCAAGCCCCGGGAAAACCTGCTCAAGGCGCGGATCGGCAGGATCACGTTGGCGTGATCGTCGAGTTCGTGGCACGGCAGTCCAATGTTTTTAATGATCGTGGCCGCTAAGCCGTCCGTTCACCGCCGGACGAACGGAAATAATCGTGCGCTATCAACGTCGTGGCCGCCGATTGTCGATTGGAGCAATTGTGGCAACGCGCCGTTAAATGCTCAGTTGAGCCCATACAAATGCAGATTTTCGCGGAATTTCCTTGCGAAATGGACGTTGCGTCTCTAGGTACGTTCGGATCGAGTTTAGACCGAACGACTTAGCCTCGCTGCGAAAGCGCACCTGACTGACGACCTTCCAAAAAATCTCGAGTAATCTCGCCGTGCCGTTGGTGCGGTGTAAACGCATATCTTATTCAAGGAATTGATCCTCATGCATACGGGAACCGTGAAGTGGTTTAACAGCCAAAAAGGTTTCGGCTTCATTCAGCCAGAGAACGGCGGTCAGGACGTCTTCGTTCATATCAGCGCCGTTGAACGCGCTGGCATGCAGAGCCT
>DATLJG010000453.1:0-3601 GCA_035538995.1 Hyphomicrobium sp.
GCCGCCGTGATGACGCCAAGCGTGCCCTCCGAGCCGATCAACAGATCGCGAAGATCATAGCCGGTGTTGTCTTTCTTGAGCCGTCGCAAACCGTTCCAGACGCGACCGTCCGCAAGGACGGCTTCGAGTCCGAGCGCCAGATGGCGCGCGTTTCCATAGGCGAGAACGGCGGTGCCACCGGCGTTCGTCGCAAGCACACCGCCGATCATGGCGCTGCCTTCCGACGCGAGGCTCAATGGAAACAACCTACCCGCACCCTCGGCGGCATTCTGCGCTTCGAGCAGCGTCACGCCCGCTTCGACGATCATCGTGCCGCCCGCGGAATCGACGTCGCGGACCGCCTTCATGCGTGCAAGCGACAGCACGATCTGATCGCCCCGCACGGACGGAATTTGTCCGCCGACGAGTCCGGTATTGCCGCTCTGCGGCACAATCCCGATCCCAGCATCGTTGGCGAGCGCCAGAATACGCGAAACCTCTTCCGTTGAGGCGGGACGCAGCACCACGGGCGTCTTGCCGATATACTTGTCCCGCCATTCGCGAAGATAAGGCGTCTGGTCCTCGGCCTGCGTCAGCGCGTTCGCCGCGCCGACGATGTCGGCGAAGCGGGCAATCAGGTCTGAGGAAATGGCATTCGATTGCACGCGCTCTTGTCCAATGCGATTGGCTTCATGCCGCTGCCGCTATTCGATCTTCTGACCCGTCTTCTTCCAGTCGTTGACGAAGGCGGTGAGTCCGGCGTCCGTCAGCGGATGCTTAACCAGCGATTTCAGGATCGAAGGCGGGATGGTCGCGACGTCCGCGCCGATCATCGCCGCTTCCTTGACGTGATTCACGCTGCGGATCGACGCCGCGAGAATGTCGGTCGAGAGATCGGGATAGTTATCGTAGATCGTGCGGATCTCGCGAATGACGTCCATGCCGTTCAAGCCGATATCGTCGAGGCGGCCGATGAACGGCGAAACGAACGTCGCGCCTGCCTTCGCCGCTAGCAGCGCCTGATTGGCCGAAAAGCACAACGTGACGTTGACCATCGTGCCGTCCCCTGTCAGCGCTTTGCACGCCTTGAGGCCGTCGAGCGTCAGCGGCACCTTGATCGTCACGTTCTTCGCGATCTTCCGCAGCACTTCGGCTTCGCGCATCATGCCGTCGTAGTCGGTCGCCGCGACTTCGGCGGAAACCGGACCGGGCACCACGGTGCAGATTTCCTTGACGATATCCTTGAAGTCGCGCCCCGCTTTCGCGACCAGCGTCGGGTTCGTCGTCACGCCGTCGAGCAGGCCCGTCGCGGCTAACTCCTTGATCTCAGCCACATCGGCGGTGTCGACGAAGAATTTCATTTCTGGCTCCTGACTTGCGTCTCTTAACTTTTGGGCTTGCCTTTGGTGCGCCGCAACTTAAGGCAAACCTACCACGCTCGATTCTCGGGAGAAGTTTCTAGTCCGTTGAACGTCGATTTGGATAGTCTGCTCGAAATTCTGGATAACGGCGCTCAGCCAAGCGGTCGCAGCGTTCCCGTGCTGATGCCCGTCGCCCTCGATCAGACCTACGATTATCTGGTGCCGGAAGGGGTCGATGTGCCGCCCGGCTCGTTCGTGCTCGTCCCATTCGGACCGCAAACCCGCATCGGCATTGTGTGGGATGGCCAACGTGGCGAGGGCAAGGCGGTCGATCCCAAGAAGCTCAAATCATTGACGAGCCTGATCGACGCACCGCCCCTGCCCGAAATCTCGATGCGCTTCGCCGAATGGGTGGCACGCTATACCTTGGCGCCGCTTGGCATGGTGGCGCGCATGATGATGAGCGCCGACACGGCCTTCGAACCGCCAAAGCTCCGGTTCGGCGTCCGCATCGTCGAGGATGCGCCGCCGCCTCCCAAAATGACGGCCGCCCGCGCCCGCGTTCTCGACATGGCCGCCGATGGGCTCATTCGCGCCAAATCGGATCTCGCGCATCTCGCGGGATGTTCGACGGGTGTGATCGACGGGCTCGCCGTCACCGGAAACCTCGTCGAGGTGGCCATTCCCGAGCGCGTTTTTCCGCGTCCTGATCCGGCCCACGCGACGACCGGCTTCACCGACGAGCAGACCCGCGCTGTCGCGACGCTCGTCAGCGCCGTCGATGCCGGAAATTTCTCGGTGACCTTGCTCGACGGCGTCACTGGATCGGGCAAGACGGAAGTGTATTTCGAGGCTGTTGCGCGTGCCCTCGCAGCGGACGCGCAGGCGCTCATCATGCTTCCGGAAATCGCGCTGACGAGCCAATTCCTCGAACGCTTCGAGCGCCGCTTCGGCGTCGCGCCGGTCGAATGGCATTCGGCGTTGAACCCGGCCGAGCGGGGCCGTATCTGGAAAGGCGTGGCGCGCGGTGATGTGCGTTGCGTCGTCGGCGCACGCTCGGCGCTCTTCCTTCCCTACGTGCAACTCGGCTTGATCATCATCGACGAAGAGCACGATCAGGGTTTCAAGCAGGAAGACCGTGTTCACTACCAAGCCCGCGACATGGCGGTGGTGCGGGGCAATCTCGGCAAGTTTCCCGTCGTGCTCGCCTCCGCGACGCCGTCGATCGAAAGCCATGTCAACGCGCTCGTCGGGCGCTACCGGCATGCGGTGCTACCGGGCCGCTTCTCGGGCGTCGCGCTGCCGGACGTATCGCTGATCGACCTCAAGTCCGAAAAACTGGAGCCGGGCAAATGGCTGGCGCAGCGTCTTGTCGGCGCGGTGCAAGAGACGCTCGAAAAAGGCCAGCAAACGCTGCTCTTTCTGAACCGTCGTGGCTACGCGCCGCTGACGCTCTGCCGCTCCTGCGGCCACCGGCTCGAATGCCCTCAATGCACCGCCTGGCTCGTTGAACATCGCTTCAAGAAAAAGCTGACGTGCCATCACTGCGGCTTCTCGCTGGCGCTCCCGGAGAAATGCCCGAAATGTGCAGCCCCCGGCGCGCTTGTCGCCTGCGGACCGGGTGTCGAGCGTGTCCAGGAGGAAATCGCCGAACGCTTCCCCGATGCCCGCGTGGCGCTGCTGTCGTCCGACCTGATTCCAAGCCTCACCGAAATGCGCGAGATCATTCGTGGTATCGAGGCGCGCGAGTTCGACATCATCATCGGTACGCAGATCGTCGCCAAGGGACATAACTTTCCGGGCCTTGCTCTTGTCGGCGTCATCGACGGCGATCTCGGCTTGGCGCATGGCGCCGATCCGCGCGCGGCAGAGCGGACGTTTCAACTTCTGCATCAGGTGACCGGCCGCGCCGGACGAACGAGTTTTGTCGGACGCGGCCTCGTTCAGACCTATTCGCCCGAGCATCCGGTGATGAAAGCCATCGTCGCCGGCGATCGCGATGCCTTCCTGAATTATGAGGTCAAGACGCGGCAGTCCGGGCTGCTGCCGCCATACGGCCGGCTCGCCGCGATTATCGTCTCGGCGCGCGACAAGGCGTTGACCGAGGTGACGGCGCGCGAGATTGCGCGCCGCGCCCCGCCTTCGGACGTGATCTCCGTGCTCGGTCCGGCCGAGGCTCCGATCGCCGTAGTCCGTGGACGCCATCGTTGGCGTTTGTTGATCAAAGCCCCGCGCGATGCCGATCTTCAAGGCTATCTGCG
>DATLJG010000454.1:0-1644 GCA_035538995.1 Hyphomicrobium sp.
CAAGTTCCTGTTGCGCCATTTCAATAGGCCCTAAATGTAGATTGCATCCGACTGGCGTCGACCGGCGACATCTGGCGCGGGCGCGCCTTTCCGGCCATCACCGCGAGGCTGCTGTTGCTGGGATTGGTCCGGCATGGCGCCATCGCGGCGGCCCATATTGCCATCCTGCCGTCCCGAGAAATTGCCGCGCGCCTGGCTGCCGTCCTGGAACGACTGTCCGTTGCCATTCGATGAACTGTTCATGTTGGCGCTGTTGCTGGCTGACGCATCGGCGATCTTCATGCTCTTCACGTCATAGCCCGCATCGCGCAAACTCTGCTCCAAGCTCTTGCGATCGGAATCGAGCAATTTGGCGGTGGAGGCTTTCGATGTCTCGGCGTCGATGTCGAGCGCGTTAGATTTGAGACTGAGCTTTAACCTGACGGTTCCGAGGTCCGGCGGCGACAGCGTGATGTCGATGGACCTCAGAACCTGATTGGCGACCGGGGGGCGGTCCGGCGTCAATTGCGAAGTGCCGGGTGCGCGCGAACCGGGGTCAAGATCGGCGAGGGCTTTGACGATACCCGTGCGGACTTGCTGTGTTGCGCCCTGGGCGGTCGGCGGCGCGTCGGGAACGTCGAATGACGCGCGGTCAGAGGACGAGGCTGTGGACGCATCGGCCACCTGTCGCTGGCTCCGATTTCCAGCCAACATTTGATCACGGCTGTCCCCGCCGTTCGGCTGGCGACCGTCCAAGGCCTGGCGCTGTGCGGCGTCTCCCGAAGGGATCGCCTGCGCCGTTTGCACGGGCGATGACGGCAGCGTGCCGGAAGCCGACTTCCCGTCACCTTTATTCGTGCTGGCCGTCAGCACCTGGGCCGCATTCAACGTGGTGCCGGAAGCGGGCGGGGCGCCTTTGTCCTGCAATGTTTCGGCGACTCGTGCTGCGGCAGTGTTCGCCGCGTTATCGAACAACCAATGCGATTGACGCGCATTCACCGTGGCTTGCACAGTCTCGGGGCCATTGCGCGCCACATTATCGTTGCCGCCCTCTTTGAGCTTCTCCGCCAAGAGAAGCCGCTGCCTGGCTCCGAGCAGCGCTTCGACACTTTGCTGTTTCAACAAACTGCCGGGCAGGACCACGGACTTCGTATCGGTCGGCGTCGCGGTCGCGGCATTGCGGGCGTCGGTCTTGGTTTCGCCCTCCGTTTGGGGATCAGTGTTGCCGGCGTTCCATCCCGTCGGCAAAGCCATCGTTGCCGCGACTTGAACCGGCTTGTCGGACGACTCTTTCGTTACAAGCTTATCAATCGTGTCCTCGAAGGATTGATCCTGATCATCCTTCTTTTTTCCGTCGTCGTCCGATCCCCGGTCTGTTTTCCCGGCTCTGTGAACCGTCTGGCGCTTCACGGGCGTGTCGCCGTTCTTCGCGTTTTGAACGGAGCTATCGTCCTGCCGTTCGTCGGAATTTTCCGTGGTGTCCGGCTGACGCCCGTTATTGGCGCTAGCTTTGTTCACCTGCGCACCAGACTTCGACGTGGCCGCACCGGCGATCGAGTCGATCACGCTTGGGCGCTGTGGAGCCCCACCAACCGCATCCGTCATTCGTCGTTCCCCGAGATGAACATATTCGCTTTTTTCAACGCGGCGTCCGCAGTTTCGATC
>DATLJG010000455.1:0-4763 GCA_035538995.1 Hyphomicrobium sp.
ATCGAGCGGATTGCGAAAATCAGGCTTTCGATCACGAGGACTTCGCTGAGCCCCAGCGGATGACCCATGAATGACAGGACCAGCCAGGCTTCACACGCCCCGACGGTCCACGCAATCAAGTGCACAAGAACCGAGCAGACCGCGCGGCGCGGCTCGCGGTAGATGGCTTCGATGCCGGCATGGATGCTTTGCGATTGATCGCTTGCATCCCACGGAGCAGTCAGGCCCAGCCGGTCCGGCAGAGATTGCAGCATATGGAAAAGACCGCCGCGCTGGGCTGCGATAAAGCCCACCATCGCGACCGCGGTGATTGCTACGCCGGCCAGAGACCACAACGCCAGCGGCTCTCCCGGCTTTTCCCAGGCAAGTATCGCGAGCCCGATCAACGTGAAGAAGAGCTGGCTGACGATTTCCATCGTCACATCGACGACGGTGCTGGCGGCGGCAGGGCCGGACCGCAGGCCGAAGAATGTCAACTCGCGGGCCGCGATTGCCTCTCCTGCTCCTGGGACGACAGCGAGAATGTTGCCGGCACTATCGCGCAGCAGCCGCGCCCAATTGAAGACAGCGAAGGAATTTTTCACCGGCGTGAGCAGCAGGGTATGCCAGGCACAGGCGCAAAGGACGACCGACGCGAGATATGCCAACGTCATGGCGGCAAGGCCCTGCCATCCGGCCGCGAGAAATGCGTCGCCGACCTGGTCCAAGCCGAAATAAATGACGAACCCGATGGCGAAGGCGACGCCGGTGAAGGCGCAAAGCGCAACGCCGGCTTTGACGCGGCCCGACCAAGCGTTGCGTGATTTCACAGGTTCAACGGCCACGATGCGATGCTTTCGAAGTTGCGGAGAATTGCGAGGCGACGGCGGCTTCTTCCGCCGCCATTAGTTTTCGGTAGGCTGAAATGCTAAACGTTTCCTGCCCCCACTTAATCTCATTACCGAAGAGTCCGCCGGCCCAGGAGAAAAAGCAGGCGCATTCGCGCAACGGAACAAGCCAGGGCTCGATTTGCGTCGCGATGTGGAAACTTCGGCGAACAATGAAATGCAGCGTGATACGCAGCGCGATGTGCAGGGCGAGTATAGCCAATCCGATGACGCTGGGCTGTGGCAACAGCAAGAGCAGCAACAAGAAAAGCGGCCAAGTCACGAAGGACATGAACTGATCGAGCGGCCTGCAGGCGCGCTCGGATCGCTGCCAGCGGATTTCGTGGCGAAACATCTCCGCGAAACTGCGTTCCGCGACGACCGTATTGCAGGCGTAGGGTGACAGAACCACGCGCCAGCCACGACGCGCAATCAAGCGCCCCATCGAAAAGTCTTCCGCGAGGCAGCCGGCAAGCATCTCGAAACCGCCGATGGCATCGAGGGCTTCGCGGCGCACCGCGCTCATTGCTCCGAAGACAAAGTCGATGCCGCGAAGATCGACATCGACGAGCACCGACGGAACGAACCAATCATTCAGATAGAGAGCGCTGAAGCGCGACGGAGCGTCCTTTGTTGGGTAGCCCTTGTAGATGGATGCAACCACGCCGATCGAGGGATCGTCGAACGGGGCGGCCATCGACGCAACGCAGTTTTGATCGACCCGGACGTCGCTGTCGGACAGCACGATGATGTCGTATTTCGCGGACTTGACAATGTTCGCGAGGTTAGAGGCCTTACGGTTCGGCCCAGCGAGTGCGTCGTCGATGACGAGGCGTAAATTGAGATCGGGAAACTCCGCGATGATCCTGTCGACCACCGTGATGGCGGGATCGTTCGACGTGTGGGCTCCGAATATGACTTCGTATGTCGGGTAATCCTGGATGCAGAACGATCGCAGACATTCATAGAGATCGGGGCTGTCGCCATGAACGGGTTTCAACACGGAGACGCCGCGGCGCGGTGCAACTCCGAATACGGCGCGCTCGCGAAACCGCAACGTCGAGCGTATCGCCAGGACAAGATAGGTGAGCCCGGCGAGGCCAAGGGCAATTCCCGCGCATTGCCAAATTGAAAGACTGTAGATCGGCATAACGGCAAGTCCGAGAATTACGCCGCGACGCCCGCCCCGGCGGCTGCGGCATAGCACGCTGGCCAGGCTATTTCGAGCGCTTCAGGCTGTGGATTTGCGGGCGGGGCGAACGGCCTCACGAAACGGCATGAGCGGCAGCCCGAGGGCCTGAACCTTGGCTTTGACGTTGAGGCTCATCAGGGCGGCAAATTCGTCCACCGGGCGGTAGTGCTCGGGAAGATTGTCGATTCCCGCCCATCGTTCCGTCGCAGGGTGAAAGTAGAACTCGCTTGTTCCCTTCGGGAGGCGATCGAGAAACTGCAGCACGCGGCTTTCGATCATCGCGCCACTGTCGTTCAATCCGAACACGTGGTTGTTGACGGGTAGTCCGGCCGCCATGACGCGGCGGCGGAGAAGCCGTGTCTGTGCGAGATAAAAAAGCCACGAGGAAAATCGATCGCGAAACCGGTCGGTTGTGGCCCTGTAGGATGGAAGCAGAGGTTCAACCGGAATGCGTACCGGCGGGTGGCCGAATTCGGGTGCGAGCCGCGCGACGATTTTCGAAATGACCGGGTGCATATGAAAATGCTGATGGCCATTGACGTGGTCCATCACAAGTCCGGTCTTGCGGAAGGCTTCGAATTGCGCGGTGATTTCGGCTTCGGCTTGCCGCCGTAGTTCCTTGGAAAAAAACAGCGCGGTGCCGAACTTCACAGGATCTGTCGAAAAGCGTCCGTCGGGTCCGACGAGGCCGGGCACTTCGGTCGGCGGGAGAACCGGGCAACCATCCACGAGCGTCAGGTGCAGCCCGACACCCAAACGCGGTAGTCGCCGCGCACGTTCGACGGCATCGTCGCGCGCAGGGGCGCCGGTCATCAGGCTTGCCGCAGTCAAAATGCCATGCTGATGCGCACGCTCAACCGCCTCGTTCACGGGCCGAGAGAGGCCGAAGTCATCAGCGGTGACGATCAATCTCTGCAAGACGACGCAGTTCCCTTAGCTCGATGCTCGTCCGATCGGTTCAGAGAGCGTTCTAAGACCGGGGAGCGTGCGATGCCAGGGTCGAAATATCAGCGCTTGTTCTGTTTTTTTGATTTGCGCGGCGGATCGATCACGTTGCGGCAGGCGACGCTGAGCCGATCTCGCTTGCGGTTAAGGCAGGCGACGATGCGGTCTTCATTGGGAATTTCGAAGAAGCAAAGGCTCAGCACATCCGGCGTACAAGCGGCCTGCTCCTCCGCCGTTCCGCTATTAGCGAAGCCCGGCTGTGTGCTTGCCGCAATCGCCAGTCCCATCACCAGGGCCGCGCCGAAAAACATGCCAGCTTGTCTTAAGCGTTTCACGAGAAGCGTCCCTACCAGACCTACGTAGACTGTTTAATCGATCAGCGGACGGAGGTGAAGTTGTGACCGCTGAAACCGGTTACGACATCGGAAAGCAGATTTGGCGAGAGCCGCTGTTCACGACCCTCGAAGCCGAAAAACGGGCGTTCTGTTACGCTAACGCCAGTGGGAACGAGGCTTACGGTGTGGGCGTGGGCGCGTCGGCGGCTGGTGGCGTTGTTGCCGGTGGCGTTGACGGCGTCGTCGCTTCAGCCGGTGCGGCGGCAGCTGCGCCCTCGCGCACTTCGCACAGCGTCGGCGTATCGAGCGACGTCTTATTCATGAACGCCCAGTTGGCGAACGCGATGTAGCAGACCGCAACCGACTGCTTGTTCTGCAGCGTTACGACGACGGTATCCGTTTTGACCGATTCCGTTGCCCGCTTTGCTACATCGAGAGGAACGAGCGTGACGGCCTTGACTTCGTAGTCTTTCGCGAGAAGCCCCGTGAATGACGATTGCGGCGGTTGCTCTTGCGCCCAAGCGCTGGAACCAACCGTGGCGAGAGCTGCGAAGAACAGAGTTCCGAGACTGGCGCTGCGCATGCGATCCCCTCTTTTGCTAAGGATGAGGCACCGGCCAAGTGACTACTACGTGCGGTCTACAGCCTCAAGAATGAACGTCGCCGAAGCCCCGAGATCTGGGGACAAGCTGGGTCCGTGCGGCCGTTAAACCGGTGCCGGTGCCGGATAGAAGATCGCAATCGGCATCGCGAAAGGCGGAAGGGTGAAGCTCGCCGGGATTTCTTCTCCCGATTTCAGGAAATCAGGCAGGAAGTGCGTATGAGCGCCGGACGGCGATTGCGATCCGGGCATCGGAATCGGGGTGAACACTTCGATACGCGCTGCCGCCGATTCCACGACACGATTGGGGCTTGTCGATAGGAGCTGCATGCCAACCGCCGGCATGACTTCCGACCAATGTTTGCCCGCTTGGGTGGACATTGCCGCCGCCAGTGCGTCGTCGTTCGTGCGGATGCAGAAGCGGCTGCTTTTGCGATCGATACCGAAGTCGAACAGCAACTCATTGCGATGCTTTTCGTCGATCGAGTCGGCGTCCGTTCCGAGCGACTGAACCGTCGTGTGCGAAAGGACGCTGGCGCGCGCTTTCGGAAGGCCGAGAACGATGGGGCCGTTGTTGGCGAACGCGAAGGCGCGCAGCTTGTCATTCACGCGCAGTCGGAACGATGCGTCGGGTGCGCGCGCAATCACAGCTTCGTCCGTTGTCTCGATTGCAATCTCACGACCCGGCGTACACGGAAATTCCGCGACAGCTCCGGGCGCGCCCGTGACCCAGGTTCCTTGCCGCGCGGTCACGGTATCTTTCGCCCAATCGATCAGCTCAGCTTTCGTCCAGGGCATCAAGCGAACTTGGGCGGAAAGCGTTG
>DATLJG010000456.1:0-4783 GCA_035538995.1 Hyphomicrobium sp.
CAGCTTCATCGTCCAGCGCGTCTTGCCGTTGGACCGGGCAAGAGCCAGCAGGCGGCCGCCCGTATCGACGACGTAGATGGTATCGCCCGCCACACACGGCGGCTGTGCGCTCGGAATGGTTAACGACCACAGCCGATCGCCGCTCGCCGCTTTGGCCGCGATCATGCGACCGGCATGACCGACCGCGAAAACAGTACCGTCATCGATTGCCGGGCGCGCCGCATCGCTCATCGAGGCGATCTGCGAGGTTTGCCGCGTGCGGGAGAGATTTTCGGTCCAGACCGCCGAACCGTCCGAGACCTTGTAGGCGATGATGTCCCCCGACGGAAACGGAACGACGACAGTGTCGCCATCGACCGCGGGGCTTGTCGACGTCATCAGGCTCGCGATCTGCGGCAGGCCACGCGCCGACCAGACTTCCGATCCGTCGATGCCGCTCAGGCAGTAAAAACGTCCATCGATGGTGATGACGTACAGCCGGTCGCCCGCCGCCGTCGGCGCGGCGCGCACCGGCACGTCGAGGTTCTTCGACCAGATCGTCTTGCCGCTCTGCGGATCGAGAGCCGCTACGGTTCCGTAGCCGTTGGCGATGTAGACGCGGCCGTTTTCTGCAGCGAGACCACCGCCATATCCGCCGAGCCCGACTTCGCCCTCAGGCTTGGTGGATACGGAGAAGACCTTGCTGCCCGAAAGGTTGAACGCCGAAACATTCGCCGCCGCGTCGAGCGTGTAGACGCGCCCGCCATAGATAATCGGGCTTGCCGTAACGCGGCCGGTTTTGGACGAACCTTCCCCGGCGCTGACGCTCCACATCTTATGCAAGGCACCAGCGAGCGCCAGGTTGCCTTGAACGTTATTCGGTTCGCCGCCCGGCTGCGGCCAGGCGTCGTTGTTGCGCACAGGCGGCACAACGATCGGCTTGCTGGCGTCTGCGAGATTGTCGGAAAGGCTTTCCGTCGTTTCGATAACGGGAATGCGGCGACCCGGCAGGGGCGTTGCCTTTTCCTTGAAGGGATTGAGTTCGGACATTTTCGGCAGCTTCGGACCGTCGCCGGCACATCCCGCGAGCAGGGACGCCGCGACCCAGACAGCCAGCAACGGCCATCCGCGATAGCGCTTGTCGTTATTCCCCCTGCTCAATCCGCACCCTCCTCGGTCATGCGCCCCGAAGCGCCCCGTTATTTCTTCTCGCTACCCGCGTCCGTCTTGGGCTTCGCGTCCGGCTCGGCGGCCTTCCCCTCTGTCGCCGCTCCGCTCGCCCCAGCTGCCGGCGCTGTTGCAGCCGGAGCTTTGCTTGCCGGTTCCGTGGTGGCCGCCGAAGGCGTCGCCTTGCTCGCCACCTCGGCCGTCGCGATGTCACCCAACACCACTTTCACACGATCCTGGAGCGCTTGTGGCGAGTTCGGATCAATCAACAGCGGTTCGAGGTATTTGCGCGCCTCGTCGTATTTCTTCGCCTTGTAGGCGGCGATGCCGAGCAGTTCGCGCGCGCTCTGACCGAACGGCGCGTCGTCGCCAGCCAAAGGTGTCAAACGATTCTGCATCTCCGCATAGTCCGCATCCGGTAGCCGGAGCGAGGATGCCTGCAGTTGTGCAAAGCTTTTCAACAGATTGTCGGAGCCCGAGGCATTGGCCAGCGAGTCGAAGGCCGCAACGGCCTCGTCGGTCTTGCCATCCTTGGCAAGTGCGCCAGCGAGTTGCAGCTTGGCGAGCGCCGCGTAGCCGTATGAGCCAGAGTCGGCAATTTTCTTGAAGGCTTCCTCGGCTTCCGTCTTCTTCTTGTCGTCGCTGAGATCCTGCGCCGCCGTGTACTCGGCGCCTGCGGTTTCTGCGGCTGTGATCCGCCGCTTTTCCAAATACTTATAACCAGCGACGCCGAGAATGATGAGAGCCACGCCGGCGATGATCAGGCCGTTATAACGCTGCCAAAGTTTCTCCATCCGTTCGCGGCGGAGTTCTTCCTCCACTTCGCGCAACAGGCTGTCATTTTGGTCGGCCATCGTATGTCCCTAAGTTCCGGGCGGTTTGCCCAAATTGAGATGCGGACCAGACCAGCAGCCGATCCCACTTGGCGGGCATAGATAGCGAAGCGGTCGCCCGGAGCAAGCCCTGCCCGCAAATTCGCGGGTTTGACGAACAGATCTCCGGCACCGGATCGCGCTAAGTGCTCGGAGTCTTCGGCTTTTTCGTGGCTCTCTGGGCCGCAGCCGGGGCCGTCGCAGTGTCCGTCTTCACGGCATAGGTGTGCTCGGGGGCCGGAAAGGTCCGGGCCCGCACTTCTGCCGCATAGCCTGCGATGGCGCTATCGATCGCCGCTCCAATGGCCCCGAATTTCTTCACAAACTTCGGAACGTCGGGTGACAAGCCCAGCATGTCCTCCATAACCAGGATCTGGCCGTCGCACCCCGGAGACGCGCCAATGCCGATGGTCGGAATGGGAATGGCCTTGGTGATGCGGTCGGCCAGCGGCGCCGTCATGGCTTCAAGCACCACGGCAAAGGCGCCGGCTTCGGCCACTAGCCGCGCGTCGTCCTCGATCGCCTGCCATTGATCGGCCGTCCGGCCCTGCGTTTTGAAACCGCCGAGCACATTGACCGATTGCGGCGTCAGCCCGATATGCGCCATCACCGGAATGCCGCGTTCAACGAGATACCGCACGGTTTCCGCCATGCGTCGGCCGCCTTCGAGCTTCACCGCGCCGCAGTCCGTTTCCTTCATCACGCGCGCCGCATTGCGAAAGGCGACCGACGGACTTTCCTCATACGTGCCGAACGGCATGTCGACGACGACCAGCGCACGCTTCGAACCGCGCACAACCGCGCGGCCGTGCATGATCATCAATTCGAGCGGCACAGGCACGGTCGATTCAAAGCCGTGCATCACCATGCCGAGGCTATCGCCGACGAGCAGAAAATCGCAGTGGACATCGGCAATCGCAGCCGTGTGGGCGTGATAGGACGTCAACGATACGATTGGCTCTCCGCCCTTCCGAGCCGTGATATCGGGCGCCATCAGACGGCGGCGCTTGAAGTGAAGTGACATCGGTCTCCGATCGTTTGGACATGCCAAATGCGCGGGTTTGGAAAACCCCAAGAATAGCGCTTTTAGCGTGCCCGCGCCGTATTGAATGCAGTTTAGGAAGCCGCAGGCCACTCTGCCAGCGCATGCCGCGAGGAATGTCTAGCGAATTGGTGAAATTAACCACAAGCTATACACAAGAACCATCCTCGACGCATAAATCGTGGAGTTGGAGCAACAGATTAGAAGCCGTCTGCGTCTCGCGACGCGACCTGCGTTGCGAGGTCTGAACACAGTCTGATAACCAAACAATGGGCGCTCCGGTATTTTCGTAATTGCGATTTGATCGCACCGGCAGCGGCGAGTTTCGTTCAGCGTCGGGTGATCGCGTGCGTCGCTTGAGCAAACATTTTGGTCTGGAAACGCTGTGCTATGTCACAGCATTTGCTGTTGCCCTGACCGTCCCGGCAATCCAGCCAGCCAGCGCCAAACCGAAATCCAATCGCCCCTCCGCCGCACTTTCGGCGCCGAGATCGAATTCGCCGCTGATCCTCGTTGTCTCCATCAGAAATCAGCGCGTGCGCGTCTACGACGCCGACGGTGAGATCGCGCAATCACGCATTTCGAGCGGCCGCCCCGGATTTGCGACCCCAACCGGCGTGTTCTCAATTCTCGAAAAGAACGTTCGCCACAAGAGCAATATCTATTCCGGGGCCGACATGCCCTACATGGAACGTGTCACCTGGTCCGGCATCGCGCTGCATGCCGGCGTCGTCCCTGGATTTCGTGCATCGCACGGATGCATTCGCCTCCCTTACAGTTTCGCGAAACGCCTGTACGGCCTGACCAAGATCGGCAATCGCGTCGTCGTTTCTTATAACGACACCGAGCCCGTCGCGTTCAGCAGCCCGAAACTCTTCAAGCCGCTGCCTCTCGACGATACGACCGCCTTGAAACTCGGTTCCGCGAAGCAATTGCGCGTCGCTGTCAACGACAAGGCCGACGCTGCCACGACCGACGCACTTAATGAATCGCCGCTCCTCATTGGAATTTCCCCGGCGTTGGCGCGCGCCGTCGCCGATATGCCGCGCGACCCGCAGCGCCGCCCCGCGACGCGCGTCGAAGCCGATCGCATGATGCAGGACGGTCTGGCGCGCCAACAAGCTGCACTCAAAACGGCAACTGCGGCTATCGCCACGACCAAGGAAAGAGCCGACCAGACCGCCAAGGACTTTGCTGCCGCCGACGCCCAGCGACAGGATGCAAAGCGCGCCACTCTGCCTCTGCGCGCCGCCGTCAAAGCCGCCGAGGGCGAGCAGCAAAAAGCAATCCGCGCCTTCGAGGATTACATGAGATCCGCGTCCGGCGACGATGCGTCGGCCGATCGCGAAACGATCCTTGAGAAAGCCGTTCTCGATTTAACGCAAGCCGCCGATGCGGCCCGCACGGAAGCTGCGAAGGGCGAGCTGAGTTTCGCAGAGGTTCAAGGGCGCTTTTCGGCGGCGAAGGCAGCGCGCGATGCAGCCGCCGATGCGGTCCGCGATGCGCAAACGGATTTGCTGTCGGCCAAGCGCGGCCTCACCGACACCAACAACGACATGCGGCTGCGATCAAAACCGATTTCCGTCTTCGTCAGTCTGAGCGCGCAACGGATTTATATCCGCCAGGGATTTGAGCCGGTGCTCGAAGCGCCAATCTCGATCACGCCCATGCCCGGCCCTGTCGGCACGCATGTCTTCACGGCCATGCGTTACGGCGACGATCC
>DATLJG010000457.1:0-3641 GCA_035538995.1 Hyphomicrobium sp.
TCCCCATTCGCCGGTCGTCTTATAGTTGATGACGTCTGACGCCCCAAGCTCACGCACACGCTTGAGCTTCGCGTCGCTGCTCGATGTCGCAATGACACGCGCGCCGAGCATGCGGGCAAACTGCAGCGCGAAGATCGAGACGCCCCCGGTTCCTTGAACGAGCACCGTCTCGCCCGGCGCCAGTTTCCCGGAGCTGATCAGCGCGTGCCAAGCCGTCACCGCGGCGCAAGGCAAACTGGCCGCCTCTTCGTCCGACAACTGCTCAGGGACTGGAACCACACCATTGCCCTCGAGCACGACATATTCGGCCGCCAAACCACGAATATCTCCGCCGAGCGCGCTCGCGGCTTTTTCCGCAGTCAGTCCACCCCCGATCCATTTCTGCATGAAAGCGCCCGCGACGCGATCACCTACCTTCACGCGCGTCACGCCCGAACCGAGCGCTACGACCTCACCGACTCCGTCGGAAAGAATTTGAAAAGGCAACTTCAGACGGGGCGCGTAAACTCCTCGCACAACGAGGATGTCGCGATAGTTGAGAGACCACGCCCGCATTTTGACGAGAACCTGTCCCGGCCCGGGCTCAGGTGCCGGAACGTCTTCAAGCGCTAATCCTTCGTACCCGAAGCGTTGTAAACTGAAGGCTTTCATCATGATTTCCCAGAATTGCGTCGACGACCCTCAGATGGGGCTCATGCTCCCCACATTCCAGAGATGCACGTCACGGGTCTATTATACGATCGCCCTGGTCGCGAAAGCCGGCTGCGAAAGAAGACAGCCCAACACATTCAGGGCCTGAGCCAAAGAACCTCGGTCAGAAGCGGCCCCCAAGGATATGCGTACGGCTTCCTCGACGGAATCAGAAACAGCGAACGCCGAACCCGGCACCACCGCGATACCGGCGCGGGCAGCGTGTTCCGCAAGATCGCTCGCACGCCAATAAGACGGCAGCTTCAACCAGAGATGATGCCCGTAAGGATCCGCCAAAAACGAAAACTGGCTGAGGTTCGCTCGCGCAATCTTCTGGCGCGCCGCTGCTTCATCGCGAATTGCATCGCGAATATCGTCAATGACGCCTGACGTGATCCAACGCGAGACGAGCGCCGCATTAAGCGGCGGCGCCATGAGGTTGATCGATCGGAGCACACCCGAAAGGCGCAACGCTTGCGCGTCGCCCGGTGCGATCACATAGGCGATCCGCAGTGCGGGCGTAACGCATTTCGACAGCGTCGCGATGTGCCAGGTGATGTCGGGAGCCAATAGCGCGAACGGCGCCGGTGCATCGGTGAGCAGCGGCGAATACGGATCGTCCTCAATAATTGCAACGCCGTATTGGCGCGCAATCGCTGCGATCTTGCGTCTGCGTCCTTCCGGCATCGTCGCCGTCGTCGGATTGTCGATCGCCGGAATAATGTAAATGGCTTTCGGAACCGCCACGCGGCAGCGGTCTTCGAATGATTCCGGCACGATGCCATCATCGTCCATCGCAAGCGGTTCGAGCTTGAATCCGCGCTGCTGAGCAATGGCCTTGAGACCAGGATAGGTCACCGAACCCGCGGCAATGACTTCGCCCGGCGCGACGATACAATCGCAGACAGCAAACAACGCGCTCTGCGCTCCGCTCGCCAGAACAATTGACGACGGCTGCACGCCCTCGACGCGACGGGCCAGCCACAGCGCCGCCGCAGCTCTGTCCGGCGCGCTACCGCGACTCTCTTGATAATGAAGATGCAGTCTGCCCCGCTCGCTGGACAGCAACTCCGCCATCGTATCCGGAATTCGCCGTTGCAGGCGCGCCGACGCCGGTTGAGCCGGGATATTCAAGCTGAGATCGACGGTAGGCATCGCCGCGAGTTCAACGTGATGCTCCTTGCCCGCGCCCTCCCGAACAAAGGTCCCGCGGCCCGCATGTGCATCGATCAGCCCGCGCCGATGCGCTTCATTGAACGCCCGCGTGACGGTCGTCAGGTCGACCCCAAGTGCGTCAGCAATCGCGCGCTGCGGCGGCAAGCGCATGCCAGGGCGGACCTGGCCGGAGCGAATATCGGCGTCGAGCGCATCGACAATTCCGCGCCATTTCAGCTGGCTGCTTTCGACAAGCCAGGGGCGCCATTGGGAAACCGATGAGGTGCTGTCCTTCGTAGCCATACAATTTCATAACATGTATGGATTTCGATGTCCAGGCTTTCGGCACCCTGCACTATCCGCGAAGAGGCCAAATTGCGCTGTATTTGCTAAAACTCGGTGCAGTACACGCATTTGACGCAGGCCACGGGATCTCGTTTGCCTTGCACAAAAGCATACAATAGCCATACATTAGAGAATTTGGCGAAGCAAAGGAAACGCCATGTGCGCAGACAAAAAACATGAGTGGCCGCATCTTTCTCCGCTATCAGTCGGCATTCGCGGCCGTTGCCCGCGATGCGGCAAAGGCAAAATTTTCGAGGGCTTTCTGAAGCTCAGAAAAAATTGCCCCACCTGCGGACTCGATTTCTCATTCGCCGATCCCGCCGACGGTCCGGCATTCTTCGTGATGTGCTTCGGATGCATACCGGCCGCGGCTCTCGCCTGTTGGCTCGAGGTCAAATTCGTTCCGCCGTTCTGGGTACACTTGGTCGTCAGCCTGCCGTTTATTCTTCTGACCTGCATACCGCCGCTACGGCCGCTGAAAGGCTGGCTTGTCGCAAGCCAGTACTATCATAAGGCCGAAGAGGGACGGCTCGTTTTCGCGGACCAGTGAGTTCGCCGCGAACGATGCCAGTTTCGCTTGCTAGTTGGCCGGCGGCTTTCGCGTCTTGCTCGTTTTTTTCGGAGCATGCCGTTCATTCGTGTCTTCGGCACGCGACTTGTCGCCTGTCGGCGTCTGATCCGACGCTGTTGCCGGAGCGGGTCTGAAGTTTACGGCGATACCATTGAGACGCCAAAACCCATCGACCGCTTGAAATGCCAGATCGAACGCAATCTGGTTCGGCCGCGTATCGAAGGCGCCGGTCAGCCGCAGCATTCCATTTTGATCGATCCTCGCCGGTGTCGAGAGCGTCGGCAGGGCCAGAACCACAGGCGCGATATCGCCTCCCCGCGATCGCAAGTCCGCGAACGCCGCGCTGAGGCGCGCCACGCTATTGGCTTCTTGAAACGAGGGCGCGCCAAGATCACGAAGGACGGAATAATTGTTCGTTAGATTCGCTTGAGAGAGGGCGATGAGCGTTGTTCGGATCATGATCAAAAGATTCTTGACCGGAGGAACGCCGAGCGCTTGCGACTTGATGGTATTTTGCGACGAAGGAGCACCAGCCGTCGATTCAGCACGTGCACCAGATGCCATCAACGCGACAGCAAGCGCGAGCACCAGAACCCGAGGAACCCACGATAGCGTCGCGACACCGGCGTCGATTTTCAGTTCCGTTCTCGTCATGGCCGCTGCGAACTCGTGCTCAAGAGCGCCGTTAAAGCATGATCCCCACATCAGAGCTACGAGAGTCAATAAATGGGCCGAAACAAAGAACGCCGCCCGGCGTACCGGTGCGGCGTATCCTTAATGAACCGGCGTCGTACTGCTAGCGGAACGTAATCTGTGCGCCGACCCGGCCACCGACGACATTGCTGCCTCTGCCGTTGTCGAACCCGACGCCGACGCCGCC
>DATLJG010000458.1:0-2338 GCA_035538995.1 Hyphomicrobium sp.
CCGGCGTACACGGAAATTCCGCGACAGCTCCGGGCGCGCCCGTGACCCAGGTTCCTTGCCGCGCGGTCACGGTATCTTTCGCCCAATCGATCAGCTCAGCTTTCGTCCAGGGCATCAAGCGAACTTGGGCGGAAAGCGTTGTCAGGCGGTCCGGCAGCTTGGACCAGACCTCATCGCGATCGATTTCGGTCATCGACATCCAACCGCCGATTTCGTGCCGCGTGCGGCCGCATCCCAGACAGAAGCCGGTGGCGTCGTCGAGTTGGCATATGCCCACGCAAGGTGAGTGGCGTGTCACCTATTCAGTCCTTCGATGAATGCGTGCTGGTCGTTGTCGCACGGCATAGCTCGGACCGGCCGTGAAGAGCAGCCCGAGCTACAATATCCGTTAATGTGCGTGTCTCGGCTGGCTTCTGTCCATCAGGGCGCCGAAAGCCAATCCAATGACGATCCATAGGATCGCCTGCGTGCCGAGCGCCGCGATGCGGAAGTGCCAGAGCAGATCAGCCGAGAAATTTGCCGGAACTTCGTTGATGCCCGGCAAGGCATAGGCAGCAATCGAGACGAGCACGAGATAGACCGCGCCGCCGCCGATGATGGCATTCCAAGTCCCGAGCTTAGCCGCAAGCTGTCGCCCGAAAGCGATGGCAATCGCCAGCGCCGCCGCCGAGAAGACGATCATCGTGAAATAGAGCTGCGTCCGGTAGCCGATCGTTTCGCCCGAACCGACCGCAGGCGGATTTGCCGGATATTTGAGATATGGAACGACGTAGAACGCGAGGAAGCCGAGTCCGGCGATAAGGATCGCCGTGGCGCGCGGTGGGAGTTGCAGCAAGCGTCCGCTGACAAAAGCGAAGGCGAGCGCAAAGAGTCCGCCGAGAGCCGCGCCATAGACGGCAACGCCCGTCAGCAAGCCGATGCTCGCCTGGACTTCGCGGCTGACAATTTCAGGCTCTTCAGCTTCGCCCGAATGGGCGTGGGCGTTCATCTGTTCTTCGAACGCAATGGCGCGGTCGACCTGTGGCTCGCCGAAGACCTTCGCAAAGCCGAAGGCGAACACAGCGGCGAGCAGCCCGGCAAGCATGCCGCGCAGGAGTAAATTTCCCATCATGTGGAGTCTCCAGTGGCGTCAGTGGCAGGGGAAGCCGAGAAGGTGACGACCATCGTGGACGAATTCATGCACGTACATGCTATTGAAAATGGCCGTGGCCCCTTCCTCGACGCCGACGAAGTACATCGCGAGCAGGCAGAGCAACCCGGCGAACACCGCCCAGGGAAGAATCTGGCTTAAGGGAATAGGGGTTGCCACATTACCGTGGGCAATTGCAGTATCGAATGACATTTAGAGCCTCCGTGGGATTACGCGTCCCGATCAAGCGTTGCGGCAATCACAAGAGGGTCTGACTTTCGGCGGGTGCCCTTGGCATCTACCGATCACAGTGGCGCGACCGTTCCGGAATTTCACCGGTTTCCTGCCCGTGACGTGCAGCGCACACCATAGATTGGCCCCTAGATTTGTCAATGTGAGGCAATCCGATCATGTCGTCCCGCTTGACGCTGGTATCGCATGCTCCAACAGCTGCCGTCCGAGCGGCGGCATTTCCTCTTGATGAAGGCATCGAGGAAAGCGGCCGGAGCGATGCGTCGGCCCTCGGCAAGGACCTTCCGCCGTTTGCCGCAGCGTGGACGAGCCCGGCCAGAAGGGCGCTTGAAACGGCGGCGGCGCTAAATCTCGACGCCAAAGCGGACGTGCTGCTGAGGGATATGGACCTCGGGCGGTGGGCCGGCCGGAGCTTTTCCGATGTCGAGGCGTCCGAGCCGCAAGAGATGCTGCAGTGGCTGTCCGATACCGCTGCCAGCCCGCACGGCGGCGAGTCTGTCGAAGGACTGCTCGCTCGCGTTACGAATTGGCTGAATATCGCGGGACAGCAGCAAGGCCGCAAGGTGGCCGTTACGCATCCAGCCGTGATCCGCGCAGCCATTGTCGTCGCGATCGAGGCCAACCCGCTGTCGTTTTGGCGGATCGATATCGCGCCGTTGAGCGTCGTCGAGTTGAGTTCAAATGGAAGGCGATGGACGCTCCGGTCGATCAAGGATTGAGCGCGAATCCCAGTCTCACCTGATGAGCCCGCTACAAGGATGCCGCCAAACGCGCCACGGGCTGAACGATCAATCCATCGGCGCTGTCGGAAACATGAAGGCGGACGCCATAGGCCCGCTCGAACACGTTTGCCGTCAGGACGTCTTTGGGTGGACCGTCGGCGATCAGCCGGCCGTTGTCGAACAGCAGAATGCGACTGCACCAGCGGGCAGCGAGAGCGATTTCGTGCAACGCGAC
>DATLJG010000459.1:0-2443 GCA_035538995.1 Hyphomicrobium sp.
GCCGGATCGATCAGCACGACCGCGCCTTTATCCTCGATGATCTCATCGAATTTGCCGATCTCGTCGGCCCAGGTCATGGTGTATTCCATGCCCGCGCAACCGCCCTTCTTGATGCCGATCTTCAGCGCTTTCACGCCGGGCTTCTGGGCAATCAACGACGCGACGCGCGCGGCGGCGGCATCGGTCAACGTCATGACTTTTGGCATCATTCTAAGCGAAGGCACACGGATCTCCGGGTTCGATTCGTTCGCAGGTCCAATATATGGGAAGTGCTAAGGCAAAATCGAGATGCTTCAGAACATTCCGACCGCCAGCCTAGCCTCATCAGACATGCGGCTCTGATCCCAAGGTGGATCGAACACGATGCTTACCTTGGTTTGGGCGACGCCCGGGACGGCACTCACGGCATTTTCGACCCAGATCGGCATCTCGCCCGCGACCGGACAGCCCGGCGCGGTCAGCGTCATATCGATCGCGACGTTGCGGTCGTCGTCGATCTCAACCTTGTAAATCAACCCAAGCTCGTAAATGTCGGCCGGGATCTCGGGATCGTAAACGGTTTTCAAGGCCGCGACGATATCGTTGGTCAGCCGTTCGACTTCCTCGGCAGGCAGCGCCGACGAGGATGACTCGGATGCCTCTGCGGCCGTGCCCGGCTCAGCGGCGACGTCCTGCGCGGCGGTGCCGTCAGCCGGCGTGACGGACGGCGCATCCAGCGACTCGACGGCCGTTTTCAGCGCTTCGCGCTCTTCGGTTTTTTGCTTTCCATCCATATTCCGAACCTCCTCACGTAAAGAGGTCATGGGCTTTGGTCAGCGCGGTTACCAGCGCATCGACCTCGGCTTTCGTATTGTACAACGCAAACGAGGCGCGGCAGGTTGCCGTTACGCCCAGGCGTTCCATCAGCGGCTGTGCGCAATGGTGGCCTGCGCGTATCGCAACACCGGAGCGATCGATGATGGTCGAGACATCGTGCGGATGCAGCCCGTCAATGGTAAACGAGAAGATCGCGCCTTTGCCGGGCGCGGTCCCGTAGAGCTTCAGCCATGGCAGCGCCGCCAGCTGCTCCGCCGCGTAGGCTCCAAGCTCGGCCTCGTAGCGCGCTATTCTTTCGCGACCGATCTGCATCATGTAGTTGAGCGCCGCGCCAAGCCCGACGGCTTCGACGATCGCCGGCGTTCCGGCTTCGAAACGGTGGGGCGGCTTATTGTACGTGATGCGGTCGAGCGTCACGCTTTCGATCATGTCGCCGCCGCCTTCGTAGGGCCGCATGGCGTCGAGCAACTGGCGCTTGGCATAAAGCACGCCAATGCCCGAAGGACCGTAGGTCTTGTGCCCGGTGAAGACGTAGAAATCGCAATCGAGATCGCGAACATCGACGGGCATGTGAACGGCGCTCTGGCTGCCGTCGATCAAAACCGGCACGCCCTTGGCGTGAGCGATCCGAACGATTTCCTTCACCGGATTGACGGTGCCGAGCACGTTGGACATGTGCGTGACGGCGACCATTTTCGTGCGCTTGGTGATCAGCTGATCGAGCTTATCGATCATCAGCTCGCCGCTGTCCGTCATCGGCGCCCATTTCAGCACCGCGCCGTCGCGCTCGCGCAGAAAATGCCACGGCACGATGTTGGCGTGATGCTCCATGATCGTGACAACGATTTCGTCACCGTGCCCGATGCGGGGCTCGCCGAAGGAGCGCGCGACCAGATTGATGGCGCTCGTCGCATTGCGCGTGAAGATGATCTCTTCCGCATGCTCGGCGTTGAGGAAGCGGCGGGTAGTTTCGCGCGCGGCTTCGTAATGGTCGGTCGCGACGTTCGACAGATGATGCAGGCCACGATGCACGTTGGCGTATTCGAAACGATAGGCATAGTCCATTGCATCGATCACGGAGCGCGGTTTCTGCGCCGACGCACCGTTATCGAGATAGACCAGCGGCCGATCATGGACCTCGCGGAAAAGTATTGGAAAGTCGGCGCGGATCAGATCGACGTCGTACGGCGCGGCCGTCAGGCCCGTTTGCGAACCCGTGCTGCGCGAAGCAATTCTCGTTTCACTTTCCATTCCGTTCCTATCCACGAACCTGGCCCGCGAGCCAGTTCGTTGCCAACGTCATCAGCGCGGCGTGCAGTTCGGTGTTCTCGACCTTGTCGATCGCTTCGCCGATGAAGGATTCAATCATCAGCGCGCGTGCTTCGCTTTCGGGGATGCCGCGCGAGCGACAATAGAACAGCAAGTCCGGATCGAGTTCGGCGGACGTCGTGCCGTGGCCGCAGACAACGTCGTCGGCGAAGATCTCAAGCTCGGGCTTTGAATCGAACTCGGCATCCTCCGACAGCATCAGCGCCTGCGACATCTGCTTGCCGTCGGTTTTCTGCGCATCGGGACGAACGATGACCTTGCCCTGAAACACGCCACGGCCATGACCGTCGAGAACGCC
>DATLJG010000460.1:0-1832 GCA_035538995.1 Hyphomicrobium sp.
GCGGGTTCCCTAAGCGTCCGGACCGAGAAGCGTCAGCCAGCGGCAGGCGGCGTCGAACTCGGCGCGGCGGCCACGGCGGCGGGCGATCGCTTCGGCATCCTCGCCCCAGAGCGAGATCTGATAATCTTCATCGACGTGCGCTGCCGCCCATGCCGCATCGGGTGTTACGCCACCACGAGCGACGGCCAGCGCCAGCAGCGCCGATCCCATCAGCGTCGTCAACACATGCAGGCCGGTGAGGCGAAAGGCGTCGTGCGGCGTCAGCGCCTTGGCGACCGCCGCCAGTGCCGATTCCGGCTGCCGGACATGCATGACGCCCGGAACCGCCTTGAAGTCGGCGCCGAGCGCCTTGTCAGCCCAGGCGATGATCGGATTCCAGTGGCGCGCCTGCCGCTCCACCAGTTCGTCCGGTGTTTCGGCGCGATAGCAGACGAGATCGCTGCCCGCATAGGCGACAATATCGGCGGCGACCGCATCCTCGGTTTCGCTTACGGCATCGATTGCCGTGTTGGCGAACCGTGTCAGCGGCATGCGCGAGGGATCGACGAACTCTTTCTGATCCTGCCATTCCTCGGCAATAGCGTCTGCCAATGCCCTTGTCGGCACCGCCAGCGGCCGCTTCTTCGGCGTCTTGACCGGGCGGCCATCGAGAAGGATTTTATACGGCGCTGTCTCGGAGGCGCTCGCGTCCTTATAGAAGCGGCGCGCCAGGGGTTTCGACAAGGTGTCGCTTATGACGCGCTGAGGCGGCGCCGCGGCGGCGCGTTCAAGATCGGCGCGATGGCCGCTCTTGCCGTTGCCGTTGCCGTTGCCCGTATCGCTGCCGCTCATGCCGCGCAACTCACGCTGCCGATGGCCTTGTCGATCGCGGCAGGAAGCTCGGCGAAGCGATGGACAATCTGTTGCGCACCGGCGTCGATCAGTTCCGCAGCGCTATGATAGCCCCACGAGACGCCAATTGCCGAGACACCGGCAGCCAGCGCCATCTCGATGTCATAGGTCGTATCGCCGATCATGACCGTTCCTTCCGGCGTCACGCCTGTTTCGAGCATGGCCTGCTGCAGCATCGAAGGATGCGGCTTCGAAGGATGGTCGTCGGCGGTCTGGATCGTCGCGAAGCTTGCGTGCCATGCCTCGCGTTCGAACAGTCGATCGACTCCACGCCGCGACTTGCCGGTGGCGATGCCAAGGAGATGGTTCTCGCGCGCCGCCAGCTGAGCGATCGTCGTTCTCGCGTCGGGAAAAAGGATTTCCGAATCCGCAGGGTCGTAATTCAACTCGCGGAACGCCGCCTTGTAGCGCTCGACGAGTTCGACGCGCGTCGCGTATTCGGCTTCCGGCGCCAGCGCCGAGCAGGCTTCGAGCAGCGACAGCCCGACGACGGACAGCGTGGCTTCGCGCGTCGGCGGGACCATGCGCAGTGATGTGAAGGCATGCTCCATCGACAGGACGATACCGGCCTGACTATCGACGATCGTGCCGTCGCAATCGAAAACGACGAGTTTCATGCCCGGCGTTCTAGCACGCCGCCGGAGCGTGGCAAATTCCGGAAGGCCCTTGATTGCACCCGGCGACTTCGCGCCGCGGAAGCCACTGACATGCAAATTTCTGCGGCTTCCAGCCTATCGGTTAGCCAGCCCGAAACCCTGCACGAACTTGCATCAACGCGCCGGGCGGCCATAGCGGTGCTGCAGCCACAGCAGCAAAAAGCCGACGAGCGGCGTGATGATATCCATGTAGAAGACGACTCCGGCATTGCCTGGCGCGAAATTGTGCGTGGTTACCATCTGGTAGAGATGACCGGCCGCCGCACCGAGCGAGAACAGGCTCGG
>DATLJG010000461.1:0-4797 GCA_035538995.1 Hyphomicrobium sp.
TGCAGAAGATACGGGTTCACCGCACCGTCCGGCAGTCGAAGTTCAAAGCGGCCCTTGCCCGGCACGCGCACCATGTGCGTGCGGTTATTGCCGGTCCACGTCACGGAGTTCGGTGCCCACGTCGCGCCCGAAAGCGTGCGCGGCGCGTTGATGCGCTTGTATGAGTTGACCGTCGGATTGGTGAGAGCCGACAGCGCCTCCGCGTGGCGCATGATGCCGCCGAGGAAGTGATATCCGTCTTTCGACAGACCCATTTCGTCGTTGTTATCTGCGAACTTGTTCTGCTTGCCCGTCTCATCCCAGACCGAGATGTGCGCGTGGCAGCCGTTGCCGGTCAGCGTCGGGAACGGCTTCGGCATGAACGTGGCGCGCAGTCCATGCTTCTCGGCGATCGACCGGGCCATGAACTTGAAGAATGCGTGCCGATCCGCCGTGAGCAGGGCCTCGTCGTAGATCCAGTTCATTTCGAACTGGCCGTTGGCATCTTCGTGATCGTTCTGGTACGGCTCCCAGCCGAGCTCAAGCATATGATCGCAGATCTCGGAGATGACGTCGTAGCGGCGCATCAGAGCCTGCTGGTCGTAGCAGGATTTCGCGGCGCGATCGGCATCGTCGGAAATCAGCGTTCCGCACGGCTTGGTGAGGAAGAATTCGCACTCGACGCCGGTTTTGATGTAAAGGCCTTTTTCGGCCGCTTGCTGACGAAGTTTCTTGAGAACGACGCGCGGCGCTTGGGCAACCGGCTTGTCCTCCATCACGAGATCGGCAGCGACCCAACCGACTTCCCGGTTCCACGGCAACTGAACGAAAGAGGACGGATCGGGAAGAGCAAAGAGATCGGGATGAGCCGGCGTCAAATCCAGCCATGTCGCGAATCCGGCAAAGCCGGCGCCGTCTTTCTGCATGTCGGCGATTGCGACCGCAGGAACCAGCTTGGCGCGTTGATAGCCAAACAGGTCCGTGTACGAAATCATGAAGTACCGGACGCCGCGTTCTTTCGCAACCTCCGAGAGATCACGCACTTCAGCGTGAGGCGATGAATCATAAGGCATGAGACGTTTCCCTGGGTTTTTATGTTCTCTAAAGAGATAGGGCGGCTTAAAAGCCGCCCCCGTTCACTCCTGGAATCCAGTTTGTGCCAGCGAGCGGCACACGCGCCATCGCTGCAGCTTCCAACGTGAGCGCACAAAGATCTTCCGGCTCGAGGTTGTGAATGTGGTTGTGACCGGCAGCGCGAGCCACCGTCTGGATCTCGAGCGTCATCACCTTGAGATAGTTAGCAAGGCGACGGCCGGCGCGAACCGGATCGAGACGCTGGGACAATTCCGGGTCCTGCGTCGTGATGCCGGCCGGGTCACGGCCTTCGTGCCAGTCGTCGTAGCAGCCGGCTTGTGTGCCGATCTTCTCGTACTCGGCATTGAGTGCCGGATCATTGTCACCGAGCGCAGCAAGAGCTGCCATGCCGATCGACACCGCATCCGCACCCAAAGCCAGCGCTTTGGCTGCATCGGCGCCGTTGCGAATACCGCCCGACACGATGAGCTGCACTTTGCGATGCATTCCGAGATCCTGCAGCGCCTTCACTGCCGGACGAATGCACGCCAGCGTCGGCAAGCCGACGTTCTCGATAAAGACTTCCTGCGTCGCCGCAGTGCCGCCCTGCATACCGTCGAGAACGACGACGTCGGCTCCGGACTTAACCGCAAGCGCCGTGTCGTAATACGGGCGCGTGCCACCGACCTTCACGTAGATCGGCTTCTCCCAGTTGGTTATTTCACGAAGCTCGAGAATCTTGATTTCGAGATCATCGGGTCCGGTCCAGTCGGGATGACGGCAAGCGGACCGCTGATCGATGCCCTTCGGCAGATTGCGCATTTCCGCAACGCGGTCAGAGATCTTCTGACCGAGCAACATGCCGCCGCCGCCGGGCTTGGCGCCCTGACCGACGACAACTTCGATCGCATCGGCTTTACGAAGATCGTCCGGGTTCATGCCGTACCGTGACGGCAGATACTGATAGACGAGCGTCTTCGACTGACCGCGCTCTTCCGGCGTCATGCCGCCGTCGCCGGTGGTCGTTGACGTTCCGGCCATGCTTGCACCGCGTCCCAGCGCCTCTTTCGCATTGGCCGAAAGCGCGCCGAAGCTCATGCCTGCAATCGTGATCGGAATCTTGAGCTCGATCGGCTTCTTGGCGAAGCGCGTCCCGAGGGTGACCGCCGTCGTGCACTTCTCGCGATAGCCTTCGAGCGGATAGCGCGAAATGGATGCACCAAGAAACAGCAGGTCATCGAAGTGCGGCAAGCGCCGCTTCGATCCGCCGCCGCGGATATCATAGATACCGGTAGCGGCGGCACGGCGAATTTCCGACAGCGTATAGTCATCGAAAGTCCAAGACTTACGCGGCGTCGTCGATGGATTATGATATGTCATCAGTATGCGTCCGCGTTGTCGATGTTGAAGTTGTAAAGCTTGCGAGCCGAGCCATAGCGCTTGAACTCACTCGATTTCACACCGTTGAGCCCAGCGTTCGCGATCAGCTTTGTCAGCATCTCGTGATGCTCCGGCCGCATCTCTTTTTCGATGCAGTCGGCCCCAAGACTTTTGACGCTGCCGCGAACGAACAGCTTCGCTTCGTAGATCGAGTCTCCAAGCGCATCGCCTGCGTCTCCGCAGACAACCAGATGTCCGGATTGCGCCATGAAGGCTGACATATGGCCAATGTTGCCCTTCACCACGATGTCGATGCCCTTCATCGAAATACCGCAGCGCGAGGATGCGTTGCCTTCGATGACCAGGAGACCACCGCGACCAGTTGCGCCGGCGTATTGGCTGGCGTCGCCCTTGATAACGACTTTCCCAGACATCATGTTCTCGGCAACGCCCGGGCCGGCGGAGCCGTGCACGGTAATAGCGGCCTGCTTATTCATGCCTCCGCAGTAGTATCCAACGCTGCCCTTCACATCGACCGTGATCGGCGCATCGACGCCGACCGCGACGGCATGCGCGCCACGCGGATTCAGAACTTCCCAAGAGGCTTCGTTTGAACCTGACTTTTGACGATGCAGGTCTTCATTGAGCTCGCGCAGCGAGCTCTTGGCAAGATCGATGGTTCTCATCGGTTATTTATCCTTGGATGACGTTTAGCGCTCCCAGAAGTAGACAGTCGCGGGCTCCGGCTCCCAAACTCGAGCATTCTCGATGTTGGGAAGATCGACCAGCGCCCGGTATTCCGAACCGAACGCGACGTAGTCGTCGGTTTCGGCCATCACGGCAGGCTTGCATGCAATAGGATCACGAACGACGCCGAAGCCGTTCTTCGTACCGACGACGAAATTGAAAAAGCCGTCGAGGTCATCGATCGTGCCGCGCAGCGCATCGCCGAGATTGAGACCCTGTTTCAATTTCGAGGTGATGTAGGCCGCAGCGACTTCCGTATCGTTCTCCGTCTCGAAGCGCATGCCGTCGCGAATGAGTTCACGGCGAAGGCTGTTGTGGTTCGAGAGAGAACCGTTGTGGACCAAGCACTGATCCGCGCCGGTCGAGAAGGGATGCGCGCCAAGTGTCGTGACGGCGGATTCCGTCGCCATGCGCGTATGACCGATGGCGTGGCTGCCGGTCATCTTCGAAAGATCGAAGCGAGCGGCAACGTCGGTCGGATATCCGACCTCCTTGTAAATCTCGATGGCTTCGCCCGAACCCATGACGCGGATGTCCGGCGTGTTGGCCCGCAGCCAGTCAAGGACCGAGTCCACCTTGTCCGACGCCAGCGTCAGAACAGCGTGCGTGGACTTCAAAGCCACGTCTGGGGAAACACCGAGTTCTTTCTTGATACGATCGGCCAGCCCCGTGAAGGTAGCGGGATCGGCCGACTGGAGGGTAATCTTGCTTTTGCCCTTGCTCGGCGTGCCATAAACCGCGAAACCAGCGGAGTCCGGACCACGCTCGCACATCGTTCCCAGCATCTTGGAAACCATGCTTCCAAGCTGCGGTTCGAGAGCTTCATTCTTTAGGAAGAGACCAACAATTCCGCACATGGCGATCGCCTTTACGTCTGATGAAGTCATCGGACAGTAATGCGACAATCAGGCACTCGTCAACTAATAAGAATGTTTTTTTCTTAGGAGTAATCACTACGGGCGTTCCATGTGCCCGGCATAATGACCTATCATTTTGATATAACTAGCGTATATGCCGCCTCCCGAGGTGTAGATCGCCGTCAGGATCGGTCCTGGGAGGAAACATTGTCTCCTATTCGGCCGCCACGAGATGCTCTCTGACCGGGAAGTCTGGCCTTACCTTCGGTCCCACGATGAGACGCATCGTTTTGCGGATCCGGGACGGGTGCTCCTTAATGGGCACAAACAGCTCCTGCCGGCGGCCTTGATTGTCCCTGAACTGGATACTCAGCATCCGCCGCGACATAAACGAGACTGTGACGTCGATCGACGTCAAACCGAGATCCTGCGCAGCCTCACGAATAGCTTTTGCTTGCTCTATGGCGTGTTGCTCTTCGCTCATTGTTTCAATCCTTGCAGCGAAATAAAGCGAGCCGGCGCGGTGATGCAAATTCGAACAGCGAGACCGCCATTCACGCGCCTCTTTTCATCATCATCGCTGCGTCTATAAGCAAGCGCCGCGCCAACGACACGCATCGCACCGCGCGCAAGCATGCGTTGACGAATTGTAAACCTTCCGAAATGTAGAGTTGCTGCCGCACACGACTGAGCCGGGCGGGAAAACGTCTCAACCACAATTCGGATTCGAAAACTGGATCGGGCATGTCCACTTGCCGGA
>DATLJG010000462.1:0-8654 GCA_035538995.1 Hyphomicrobium sp.
GCCTTCGGGAAGTAAGCGCGGTTGCCCCAGCTTTGGCCGGTGCGAATGAAAAAGACCTGGATGCACGTTTGTCCGCCGTCCTGGTATGCCGCGAATATGTCGGCTTCTTCGACGCCTTCGGGATTGACCGATTGATCCGCCGTGACGTGTGCGAGCGCCCAGAGGCGATTTCGATATTTCGCCGCCGTTTCGAATTCCAGTTTCTCAGACGCATCCTGCATCAGCTGCTGGTACATTTCGCGGACGGTTTGGCTCTCGCCGTTGAGGAAGCGCTCGGCTTCATCGACAAGCCCGGCGTAGTCATCAAGGCTGATCTCGCCGGTGCATGGGGCGGAGCAGCGTTTGATCTGGTAGAGCAGGCACGGGCGCGTCCGGCTTTCATAGACGCTATCGGAACAGGATCGCAGCAAGAAGGCGCGTTGCAGCATGTTGACGGTGCGATTGACGGCACCGGCGGAAGCAAACGGCCCGAAGTATTGGCCTTTCCGGTTTCTCGCACCACGATGCTTCATGACGGCCGGAGCCGGGTGATCGCGGGCAATCAGAATGTACGGAAACGACTTGTCGTCGCGCATCAGGACGTTGAAGCGCGGGCGGAAACGCTTGATGAGGTTGGCTTCGAGCAGCAGCGCTTCGGCTTCGGTCGCGACGGTCACGAACTCCATCGAGGCCGTTGCGAGGATCATGCGCGCAATGCGGTTCGTGTGGCCGCCAAGCCGGGCATAGTTTGAGACGCGGGCCTTCAGTGACCGGGCCTTGCCGACGTAAATGACATCGCCCGCGACATCGAGCATGCGGTAAACGCCCGGCGTCTGCGGCAGCAATTTCAAGTATCGAGCTATGACTTCGGCGCCGGTCTTGGGCGGCGCTTCCGGCGCCGTCTCCGAGCCCGCCGGTCTTGGGTCGTCAATCATGGCGCACCTAAGATCGGGCTCCGTTCGAGGTCAAGCAAGCTCTGCGATGGTGCGCCACAAAATCACCACCTCGAAAGGGTGGTTTATCGCTCTCAGCACATGCGGATGAGGTGGATTTAGTGGGGGGTGCCATGCGCTCGATGTTTGCCATTTTGGGCTTTGCGCTGATCGTCTCCCTGCCCGGTGCCGTGCTGGCGAAGCGGACCAAGGAAAAGCCCGTTCAGCCGTTCGCAAGCAACGAACAGTTGTTGACGTGGATCAACGGCTACCGCCGTCACCCCGAGCCACAACGCGTTCCCGAAGCCGTCAAAGCCATGTCCAGGTTCAACCTGATGAAGGACGCGGAGCAGTCGGGAATTTACATCGGGTTTGCCGCGGGCGCGATTGGCGCCAATCCGGAGATCGCGGAGTCTCTCGTTACGAAGATGTTTCCGCTGCGCCCCGAAGATCAGGTCATCATCATCAAGGCGATCGCTTATTCAGGGCTTCCGAATTGGCGCAAGCTGATGGTCAAATTCGTCGAGCGCATGCCGGCGCGCAGGGATTTGATCGAGAAATTCCTGTACGGAAATAAGCCGATCCTTACGGCGCTTTCCATCGAAGACGACGCGACGGTGATCGATCTCAACTGGGGCTATTATTTCGCGACCGGCTGGGAAGCTCCGATCCGTCGCATTGTTGCGGCGCTCGAGTATTCCGTCGACAAGGACAAGGTCGATAAGCTGACCATTGGTGCGATGGCCAAGTGGACGCTGGCGCAGAATGCCTCGCGCGACAACGATCTGCTGATGATGCTGAAGAAAATTTCGGCCGACAGCGATCCGAAAATCCGCAAGCCGTTGACCGAAGTGATCGAAGCCTCCGAGACGGTGGAGCTTTCGAAGCTGCGCAAGGATGCGCTGGCTTCCATCGAGGAACTGAAGTCCAAGGGTTCCGAAAGCCTGCGCAATTACAACTGGTGGGGTCAAACGGGACAGACCGTCCTGGCGCTCGGGTGCGTTGCGGCCGGCGTGCTGGGGCAAATCGAGTTCGGCATTCCGTGCGTGGTCGGCGGCGCGGTATCGACGGCGGCGCTCAAGTACTTCCAGCCATCGCAGTAATTTGAGTTGCTTTCAGACTGACACTGCGCGTGATCGTCGGCTGCGCCGCTCGTTGTCTTCTCTCTCTGAGTATCCGCTGAGATTCTCCACCCCACCCCCGACCCCTCCCCGTCGAGGGGAGGGGAGAAGTGGCCCGTGGCGCTTGCGTCCGAAGCTTTTCACCCCACTCCCGGCCTCTTCCTGTCGAGGAGAGAAGTGGCAGTGGCACTTACATCCGAGCTTTCACCCTCGCTTGTCGCGCGTGACCGGAACTCTATTCCCCTCCCCCGCGCGGGGAGGGGTTAGGGGTGGGGGTAATGATCTGGGACGTGATGATCGAACAATGCGCTTGTGCCGATCAACGAAAAGTCAGCGACTTTGCTTGGGGTCGGGCACTGCTTCGGCAATCGGGCCGCCAAGTCCCGACGGCTCGGTGGAGAGTCTCTGCCAGCGATACACGGGGCGCGGCGGCGGCGGTGTCACGTCCTGAGCCGCTTGCACCGATTGGCCGGTACAAAAGCGATCCTGAAACTGGCTGGCGATGAAATCGATCGATTTGCCGTAATGGCGGTCAGCCGCCCAACGCCGCGCCAGGTCGCCGAAGGTCACGGGACGGCCAAGGCGATGCGACAGCTTTATGATGTCATCCTGGTTGTTTTTCGTCCGACGGGCCACCGGATGCTGCAAGCGCTCGCCTGAATAGGCAACGAGGTGCTGGATCTGTGCGTGAACGCCGGTCGCGATGTCGGGGAAGCGTTCGCCGGGAACGCCATTGCCCGTCGCGCCGATGCCCGCGAAATTATTCTGCGTTGGGTTGACGTCGCCGCGCCGTCCGTCGCCGCGCCGGTATTTCAGGAAATTGGTTTCGATCGCCATCTGGAAGAAGGCGTAATCCCAACGCACATGCCAGCCTTCTCCGTAGCGCTTGTAGAGATCGGCGATGTTGCGGTAGCGCGCGTCGAGGTTTGGATTGCGCTCGGTGAGGAAGGCCATCAGGCGCTCCGGCGTGACGCACGCCGGAACCTGATTTGTCGGGCTCGTTCGAATCGGCGGCGCCGCCTCGGCCGCAGGCGGCAGCGCAGCAGCGAGCATCGATGCGAACAGCGTCGCGGTGAGGAGGCCGGGATGGCGGACTGACTTTCGCGCCATGCGAGGGCGGCCCTGCGCAGTCGAACTCACTCAGCCATCCGGGCAAAGCTCGAAGGCTTTGTCGAGCGCTTGCGACGGATTGGTGAACTCGCCGACCATCTTGCCGCCTTTCGCATACGCGGCGATGTAGGCTTGAGCTTCGCGCTTCTCCGAGCCTTCGTTGACGTCGAGAACCGTATAATTGTCCTGTTGATCGGCGCGCGCCTTGATGATCACGGATCGAACGCCGCCGTAGCTCGCCGTCCAGACTTTGCATTTCGGCTGCGTCGGAGACAGCACCATCGCGGACTTGGCGGTGATGCCGGGAAGCACGGCCGACTTCGTTCCGGCGCCGAGTGCGGCGGTCTGAATTTTCTTGCCGGACGTCTTCTTCGGCGGCTCGTCGGTGATATCGATCGATGCGACCGCCGAGTTTATGATCTTGACGGGCTGCTTTTCTTCCACCGCCGGTTCGCCAACAGCAACAGTCTTGGCTTCGTCGGCCGGAGGAACGAGAGATTCCGCTCCGAGGCTCGATCGGACGAACGAACCAGACTTGCGCGCTTCTTCAACGGCGCGGCGTGCGAGCTCAGCGCCGGACAGCTTATGTTCGGGGGCATTGGACGGGTCGGTGGCATCCGCCATCGCCACCACCTTCGGGTCCGCGGCCGTGCTGGATTTGGCAGGTACGGATCCCGGCTTTGCGAGCGCCAAGAGTTCGGGATTGGGATCGGGACTATGGCAGGGGCTGCCATAGAACGTCTCGGCCAAGCCGGCAATTTCGCGCCCGTAGTGGCGCGCCGACGGCGCCCACTGTTTCGCGAGCTGGTCGTAGGTCATTGGGCCGTGAATGGTCTTCTGCCAATTCGTCAGAACGCCCCATTCCTGCACCTTGCGCGTGCGTTCGGCGACCGGATTGTCGAGATGAACGCCGGCATAAAGAAGCAGGTGTTCGAGATGCGCCTGGACGCCCGTCTTGACGTCAGGGAAACTTTCGCCGGGAACGCGGCGGCTCGTGGCGCCAAGACCCGCGAAGTTGTTTTGATTGATCGAAACGACGCCTTTGAAGGAGAGATTGCCCGTTTCGAGCATCATCTGGAAGAAGGCGATATCCCAGCGAATGTTTAGCTTGTCGCCGATGCGCATGTAATCGGCCGCAATCGTCGAGAAACGTTCATCGACGTTGCGGTTGCGGCTCGTCAGGAAGCCCATGAGACGGCCTGGCGTGGCACACGCCGGAACCGTATTCGTTTTGGTCATGAGAACTTGCGGAAGGTCCGCTGCCGAAGCCGGCAGAGACGCTGCAGCCAACGACACGGCTGCTGCGATAACGAACGCATACGGCGTTCGAACGCGGCAAATCATGGATCCACCCATAATGACGCGGCACCCCTCGATGAGCGCCCAACAAAACCAATTAAGGTTCGTAAGCGCTTAACGTTAAAAAAGTGTTGAGACCCCCCGTGAGTCTGGGACGAGATTTGCCGATCAATTGGGCCGTATTTGGGGCGTCCGGGGGTTAGAATGGGGCAAGCGTCCGCGACGCGCGACGCGCAGCGTCACGAGTGAAGCTCGGTTTGTGTGCCGTTTAGAAGCAACTCAGGTCAGGTGTTGACCGCCGTCGAGAGCGATCATCTGACCCGTTAACGACGGTGTCGTGAGGATGAAACGGACGGCGGCGGCGATCTCCGTCGCTGAAGGGCCGCGCTTCAGAAGCGTCGATTGTTTTTCGCGTTCGAAGTCATCGTCGGTTTGATGGATGCTGCGCAGGACCGGGCCGGGGCCGATCGCATTGACCCGAATACGCGGCGCGAGCGCCTGAGCCAGCGTGCGCGTCGCCGTCCAAAGCCCGGCTTTCGAAATCGTGTAGGAAAAGAACTCCGGCGTCAGGTTCCAGACGCGCTGGTCGATGATGTTGATAATGTTGCCTTCGACACCTTCGGGCAACCGCTTGGCCATCGCTTCGGAGAGAAACACCGGTGCCTTGAGGTTGATGCACAAGTGCAGATCCCAGGTCGTTTCGTCCAAGTTTCCGATGCTGTCCGGAAGAAACTCCGAAGCATTGTTGATGAGGGCCGTTACCGGCCCCAGTTCGCTTTCGACATTGGCGACAAGCTGTTCGAGTGCGTTGCGATCGATGAGGTCGCCGCGAAATGCGCGGGCGCATCCGCCGCGTTTTTCGATCTCCTCTACAAGCTCAGCGGCTTCGGCGGCGGAGCGTCGATAGTGAATGGCGACAGCCCAACCCATTGCTGCCAGGTCGAGCGCAACGGCGCGGCCGATACGGCGGGCGGCTCCCGTGATGAGGACGGTTCCGGCGGAGGCGGGTGATCGAGTCATTGGGGTGAACTAGCAGAATCGACTCGGGGAATCATGTCGATCTGCTGCGAGAGCGAATGCCCCTGCAACCTATTTGGTTTGATATGGTCGCTTAAGGTGGCGATTTTTGACCTCGACTGCACGTGTTGCAGGCAGGCAGCAGTGTACTTTGTGCCCATTTTCAAGGCAATTCTTCGAAATGCTGGCTTCTTATCACGGCATCGTTGCCCACAAGTTACAGGGCCTAAGCAAGTCGGTGTTTCCTGTGCCTAAACACTTGTGCCGACGGATCGATGTGGTTTCCTGACTGCAGAGCGGTGCGACTCAGGTGAGTTCCGCACTGGTGGGGCGTTGCGAAATCGCGGATTTGGGACGGGGGTTGTCTTATGGCGAATATCAAAGGATTTCTGGGTGCGGCTGGATTGGCGGCGATGGCCTCGCTGGTCATGTCCACGGCTGTGCTCGCAGACGATACCGAGGACCGGAAATTCGGTTACTCGATCACGCTAACGGGGACGAGTGACTACATCTTCCGCGGCATCTCGCTGAACGATCAGCTGCCGGCATTTCAGCCGTTCATCGAGTTTACGTACGGCATCGCCTATTTGAACTTCTGGGGTTCGAACATCGCGGGCGAAGGCTTCGAGCCATTCGAAATGGATATCACGGCGGGCATCCGCCCTGTAACCGGGCCTGTAAGCTGGGATCTTGGCGTTCTCTATTACACCTATCCGGCCAATAGCCTCGGATGGGGCGCGACGGATTATGTCGAATTCAAAGTCGGCGCATCGGTTTCGCCGATCACGAATTTGACCCTGGGCCTCATCGGTTATTACACGCCGGATCAGGGCACGAACTACGGTGAAACGGAAACCATCGAAGGCAGCATCAACTATACGCTGCCCAAGTTTGGCATTTTCGATCCCACGATCGGCGGCACACTCGGTTATTCGAATGCGGATAGAGCCGGCTTCTTCCTGGGTGAAGGCGACTACACCTACTGGAACGTCGGTCTGAAGCTGGCGGTCGACAAGTACTTCATGGACTTCCGCTACTGGGACACCAACATCAGCGAAAACAGCGGCAACGACTTCAACAACTCGATTGCCGACTCTCGCTTCGTGTTTAGCGCGGGCGTCAACCTGCCGTAGTTCTCCCTCTGAACTCCCGACTGAGTCACCGGGGCCTTCGTGGCCCCGGTTTTTTTTGTTTCGTGCGGTTCGGCTTACAATTTTGCATTCGCCGGCGCCGCGAGTACTTGCGAAGCAGCGCAACTCAGGACACAAAAGTCGTTCAGGTTTCTTTCTCGTGGTGCCATTCGTGGTCTTGACGGTCGGCATTCTCGTCATACTGACGATCGTGGTTGCGGCGGTGCTTCTGGCACCGCGGCTGCTGCCGCGCCGTGTCACCGTCGATGACGCTCCGGACCAGCCACAGCCGTTTGGAAGCGAGATGTCCTGGCTCGCGGTAAAGACGGACGATGTGCAACGGCTGGCAGCGGTGCTCGGGCTTGAGATCCGCCCGGCCAACTGGAACTCCGGTCTTGGCGCGATCTACGATCTGGAGCTTGCCGATGCGTTCGTCTTCATAACGCCGCCCGTTGGCGGATGGACGATCGTCGCCGGTGTATCGCTTCCGTTGCCCGCGGGCGGGGCTTTCATCGACAAGACGGGTCCGTTACTTCAGCGTCTGGGGAGCCAGTTCGCGCAGGTTCAGTATTTCGCCACGTTTCCGATCATCGATTTTTACGCTTGGGCACGATTTGAGAACGGCCGGGCCGTTCGGGCTTTCGCCGTCGGCGAAGCCGGTGTCGTATGGGATGCGGGAGACCGGACGCTGGAAGAACAGCGGCTCGGCCTCTCGATGATCGAGATCAGGGGCATCCGAAACCGCGAGGGCGACATCGGCGGAGAACTGCAATTGCATCCGACCGAGGGACAGGTTCTGAGCGTTGCCGACGGCTGGAGCATCAATCCGATGGCGATTGGATCGCTCGCCGCCGACGCGGGTGTCGGCTGGGTCGCCTATGCTCCGCAAACGTGGCACGCCGAGCGATTGAGCGTGGCGGCGTAAGGCGCGTGACGGCTATTCGCGATCTTGTGCGATCTCACTCTGGGCAGGGCTTCCAATGCCGGTGCGATCTAGTGGTTTCGCTGGCCGTAATCGTAATCCATGCGCGGGCCGGGGAGGGGCGCTTGCCGGTTCGTCGTTGCCGGGGCCTGCGACGGTGAGCTCCAACGGCTCGGCGAATCCTGTGATGCGGTCGAGCGAGTGGGCGGAACGAACACGCGGTCGGTGGAGCAAAGTTTGTTCTGATTTTCGTTGCGCCCGCAGGAGCGCGGCTGTCCGTCTTTCGAATAGCAAATACGGACTTCCCTTAGTCCCTTACCGGCTCCGCCGCAGACGACTGCGATCATGTCCGGTTTGAGTTTCGGATTGGCGCGAAGGAATTCGCCGCGAATCTCCGACGGGGAAACAAACTGTTTCTCGAAGGGATTGCGGAATTGTTCGGGTATGACGATGCCGTCGAACAGTTGGTGCGCCAGGGTGAAGTAGCGCGCCGGATCAAGGCCGGAGCAGGTGCCGTGCGTGCGGTATTCGTGAATGACGAGGCCACGGCTCGGCATGATGTCCATCATGCTTGAGATGACGTCATTGGGAACGAAGGGACGCCGCGGCAATCGGCAGGCGGACGGATACCCGTAATCGTACTGCGGCCACAGCCCGTGCAGTACAAACGAGTAGCGGCGTCCGTCGCGGCGGTTGCATTGTGTGTTGTCATCTTCGCCTTTCTCGGCGCAGTAGGTCGGGCTCCACGACAGGACGAGCGCGTAGTAATCGAACTGGCCGGGCGTGTTGTCCTGGCGATTGCCGCCGTAGTTACGCCGATAGCCATCGCCGCTGCTGTAGCCGTTGCCCCCGTCGGAATTGCCGCTTTTCGTGTTCGTATCGTTGCTCGCGATGGTTCCGTTGCGCGACGGCGAGCCGTTCTGTGTGGCGAGGTGCACGGCGAACGCCGCGATGACGGCGAAAACCAGGACGGTGAGGAGCACATGAGGGCGAAGCATTTCGTCGTCTCGATGAGTAGCTGCGATGAAGACTTGCGATACGGAACCTAGACGCTATCCGCCGGCGGGAGCCAGAGCCGCGAGAATACGGGCCCAGCTTCTCGCACCCTTTTCAAAGCTCCGTATGTTGTATTTTTCGTTCGGAG
>DATLJG010000463.1:0-8698 GCA_035538995.1 Hyphomicrobium sp.
AAGAATGTGCGGATGTACGTCTGCGGGCCGACGGTCTACGACTACGCCCATATCGGCAACGCACGTCCCGTTATCGTGTTCGACGTTCTATTCCGCCTGCTGCGCTACATTTTCGGGGGGGAACACGTCACGTATGTCCGCAACATCACGGACGTGGATGACAAGATCAACGCCCGGGCGGCGCGCGACTTTCCGGATTTGCCGCTGAACGACGCGATCCGCAAGGTCACCGAGGCTACCGAAAAGCAGTTTCACGAGGATATCGCGGCGCTCGGCGTTCTGGAGCCGACGTTCGAGCCGCGCGCTACCGAATACATCCGCCGCGACGATGTCGCCGAGAGCATGGTGTCGTTGATCGAGACGCTTGTTCAGCGCGGCAATGCCTATGTAGCGGAAGATCACGTGCTGTTCGACGTCGCATCGATGCCGGATTACGGGCGCCTCTCGAACCGCTCGCTCGACGAGATGGAGGCAGGCGCCCGGGTCGAGGTCGCGCCCTACAAGAAGGGGCCGATGGACTTCGTGCTCTGGAAGCCGTCGAAACCCGGCGAGCCGGCATGGCCTTCGCCGTGCGGGATCGCGACTCCGGGCCGTCCCGGCTGGCACATCGAGTGCTCGGCGATGGCGGGTGCGTTGCTCGGCCCGGTGTTCGACATTCATGGCGGCGGCATCGACCTGACGTTCCCGCACCATGAGAACGAAATCGCCCAATCACGCTGTGCGCACGGCACGACCGCGATGGCCAACGTCTGGATGCACAACGGCTTCCTGCAGGTCGAAGGCGAGAAGATGTCGAAAAGCCTCGGCAATTTCGTGACGATAAATGAGCTGCTGACGGGTTGGAACGGTCGCGCCTGGCCGGGTGAGGCTCTGCGATTCAATATGTTGCGCACGCATTATCGCCAGCCAATTGATTGGACTGTTCGTAGTTTAGAGGAATCGCTGAAAACGCTTCAGAACTGGTCGGTCGCTGTAGCAGATGAAAACGATGGGAAGATCTCGGAAGCAGTAATCGAGTCTCTCCTTGATGATCTGAATACGCCGAAGGCGATCGCAACACTGCATCAGTTGAAATCTGCAAACCAATTGGCAGACCTGAAAGCTTCTCTTCGCTTCCTGGGATTCTCCTGCAAACCGCAGAATGTCGGCGTTATAACGGGGAAACTATCTGTTACTCTTGACGACGCGACTCTCGTCGCTACCGGTGTCGTCGGTGATGCCAAAGACGGACACATAAAATCCCTCATTATTGCTCGTCTCGAAGCCCGCAAACGCAAGGACTTCGCGGAGTCCGACCGCATCCGCGACGAACTCGCGAAGATGGGCATTTCGCTGAAAGATACGAAGAACAAGGAAACCGGCGAAATCGAAACGACCTGGGAAGTCGCGCGGTAATTGCCGCCAACTTTCGTCATCCCCGCGTAGGCGGGGATCCGTCCAAGCGTCGCCAATGCCGGGCTTGGTCAGCCTGGACAGATCCCGGCCTTCGCCGGGATGACGAGTGGGATGGATCCGGGTGTTACACAAAGAACCGTCTCAAGCGGCGCTGGATTTGGAAAGTTCACCCCACCCCTGACCCTTCCCGGTCAAAGGGAGGGGAATTAAGACGGCCGTCATTCTCCTCCACTCCATGGCCGGGCTTGACCCGGCCATCCAGAGTTACACGCTCGAACATCTTCGCACGTTGCCCTGGATGGCCGCCTCGGAGGGCGGCCATGGAGTGGTGGATGAAGCCGACTATCCGCAGACACACCTCTCACGATCCGTCATGGCCGCGGCGGCGGCCATCCACGACAGGGATCGGCGGTCGTTGTGTTGAGGCTTGTCTGGTTCCCGGCCTTCGCCGGGATGACGTTAGAGTTTCAGCCGATTACACAGGCTATGCCTTGTGGAATGCACGACCGCTCCACAGCGTCATCCCCCGTAGGCGGAGATCCATCCAAGCATCGCCAATGCCGCGCTTAGTCGGCCTGGGCAGATCCCGGCCTTCGCCGGGACGACGGTACTGGGGGTGGGTAGCACCTAATCCCCAATCCCTCGTTCCTAATCCCTTCTCTTCAAATGTCCCTCGCAACGGTCGCGAATATCGCGCAGGTCGGCGAGCGAGCGTTCGATGTCGCGCTGCTTTGTTTCGAGGCCGGCGATCGCGTTCGTCACCTTGCCGAGCAACAATCTCGTCTGCGCGAGCTGCCCGGGATCGGCATCGTAAAGCGCGAGATATTCGCCGACGTCTTCGATCGTGAATCCCAGATTGCGGCCACGCAATATCAGCATCAGCCGCGCCCGGTCGCGTTTCGAATAGCGCCGCGTCGTGCCGATACGCTCCGGCGAAAGCAGACCACGGCTTTCGTAAAACCGTATGGCGCGCGGTGTGATTCCGAATTCCTTGGCCAGTGCCGAAATCGCGTAGTGCGGTTCCTTCGCTGAACGTGCGGTTTCGGCCGCAGCGGTGCGGACGAGGGACTCCTGCACCTTGCCGGTCATGCTTTCTGGCCCTGTTTCGCCGTCTCCGCGACAAGCTCCTTCTTCGACAGTTTGCCAATCATCGTTTTCGGCAGGCTGTCGCGGAATTCGATTGCCGCCGGCATCTCGATTTTCGAGAGCTTCGGTCCGAGATGCTTCAGGATGTCGGCGGCGGTCGCGGTCATGCCGCTTTTGAGCTTGATGAAGGCTTTGGGGGCTTCGCCGCGATAGGCATCGGGAATGCCGACGACGGTCACTTCTTCGACCGCCGGATGCTCGTAGATGGCCTCCTCGATGCGGCGCGGATAGACGTTGTAGCCGGAGCAGATGATCAGGTCCTTGATCCGGTCGACGATCGAAAAGTAGCCGTTCTCATCCATCACCGCGACGTCGCCGGTTCTCAGGAAGTCGCCGACAAACTGTTTTTCGGTGTCGGCCGGCCGCTTCCAATAGCCTTTCATGACCTGCGGACCCTTGGCGCAAAGCTCTCCACGCTCGCCCTGGGGGACTTCCTTGGTCGGATCGTCGAGGTCGCGCAGCGAAATGATCGTACCGGGTAGCGGCAGCCCGATCGAGCCGGCGACCGGCGGGCCTTCGATGGGATTGCACGTCAGAACCGGAGAGGTTTCCGACAGGCCATAGCCCTCGACGACCTTGGTCGAACCGGCCAGCGCCTCGAACTTGAGCTTCGTCTCCATCGGCAACGGCGCTCCGCCCGAGAGGCAAAAGCGCAGCGACGACAGATCGAAGGACTTGATGTTCGGGTAGTTCAGCATTCCGGTCAGGATCGTCGGCACGACCGGCATCATCGTCGGCTTCTCGCGATCGATGAGCTTCAGCGCTTGCAGGAGCTGGAAGCGCGGCATCAGCACCATCTTGGCCGCGAATTCGACGCCGACCGTCATGACGACGGTCATCGCGAAAACGTGGAAGAGGGGCAAGGCCCCGAGAATGATTTCTTCGCCGTGCTTCAGGCCGACGCCCCAGGCGACGACCTGCTTGGTGTTGGCCACGATATTGGCGTGCGTCAGCATCGCTCCTTTGGGAACGCCCGTCGTGCCGCCGGTGTATTGCAGGACCGCGACATCCTCTGTCGGATCGATGGCGACGGGGCGAGGGGGCTCGCGCGTCGCCGCCAGCGCAGTCCCGTCGACCACTTTCTCCGCCGACCCGGATGCCGGGACGTTGGCGACCTCGCCGCGCTTGAAAATCGAGAACAGCAGGCCCTTGAGCGGCGGCAAAACGCTGCGGAACGGCACGACGATGGTGCGGCGAATGACCCCTCGCTGCATCAACGTATCGAGTTTAGAAAAGAGCATATCGAGGTCATGCGTGACCATGACCTCGGTTTCGCTGTCCTTCACCTGGTAGGTCAGTTCCTCCAGGGTATACAGCGGGTTAAAGTTGACGACGATGCCGCCGGCCTTCAGTATTGCGTAGTAATAGACGATGAACGTCGGGGTATTGGGCAGAAACAGCCCGACCTTTGTGCCACGTTCGATGCCGATCTGCTGTAAACCGGCCGTAACGCCGTCGACCTCGGCGGCAAGATCGGTGTAGGAAGTGGTGCGCCCGAGAAAGCTGATCGCGGGATTATTGGGAAAGCGGCGAACTGCCCGCTCCAAAAGTTCCGGTACCGGGCCCACTGGAATTGGCATATGCCAATCGACGTTGGTGGGATAGGCAGCGATCCAGGGCAGGGACGTCGACGCAGGCGGCTGGGCGGCTTCAGGCGTCATGGCGGTCCGGTTCGGTCAAGATGTGAGGCCAACTCGTGTTCACGCGACTCATCGCCGGTTCGGGCGAAAGAGTCGCGTCGATTGAACAACTTTTGAGCCCGAAAGGCTAGCGGACGATCGAAGGGATTGACGATCATAACCGGATCTTAAGGCACCGGTTTCAAAAGGTTTTAGAGCCATTACAGGCCCCGTCACGGTCCGCGTCTGGACACGGCGGGCGTTTAAGGATAAGTGACCGCCCCGCTTGCTGATGTAATGGTCTTGATTTAGGTAGAAGCCAAGCAAAACTGGCCCGTCGCAGTGGTTTGCGAGGGTGGGAGAGGCCAATGGACGAAGTCGCGACTAAGGTTATCGAAATCCTCAAGAAGCATATGAAGGAGCCGCGCGACGATATCTCGCTCGACACCCAGCTCACTGATCTCAAGATCGAGTCGCTTGATCTTGCGATGATCGTATTCGACATCGAAGATGGTTTCGGTATCGAGATTCCCTACAACGCCAATGAGGAAGTCGAGGCTTTCAAGACCGTCGGCTCCGTCGTTGATCGCGTCAAATCGTTGATCGCGGCTAAGCAGGCGTCCGCCGCCAAGGCTTGACGATTTCAGCGGAACCCACCCACGAAAGCGAAGTTGCGGGCGCCGGTTTTGACCGAAGCGTCCGCATCCTTGCGGGACGAGAAAGAAGTTTGTGATGTCGAATGGTAAGGGCCGGCGCGTTGTCGTCACGGGTCTCGGGGTCGTGACGCCGATCGGCACGAATGTCGATGATTTTTGGGCGGGATTGAGGGCCGGTAAATCCGGCGTCAGCGAGCTCGGCGGCTTTCCGCTCGAAGATCTCAAAATTCTGATCGCCGCTCAAATCAAGGATTTCGATCCGAAGCAGCGCCTGAAGCATTTCAAGCGCGATCGCATCATCACCTTGGCCGACCGCTATTCGTGGTTTGCCGCCGCTGCCGCCGACGAAGCCGTGCGCATGTCGGGGCTCGAATTGCCGGAAGCCGATCCTTATCGTTCGGCTTGCATCATCGGCTCGGGCGCGGGCGGTCTTGTGACGTTCGAAACGGCCTACCGCGATCTTTTCATTCTCAATAAGCGCGCCACGCATCCGCTGACGTTGCTGCGCATCATCGGCTCGTCGGCCGCCGCTCACGTCGGTATCGAATTCGGCGTCAAGGGACCGACGTTCGCCACCTGCTCGGCCTGCTCGACGGCAACGCACGCCATCGGCATCGCGCGCGATTATATCCGCGACAACGTCGTCGACGTGGCGATTGCCGGCGCTTCGGAATCGGTCATCAATTACGGAACGATGAAGGCCTGGCAGGCGCTGCACGTCCTATCGCCCGAGGGATGCTTCCCATTCGCCAAGAAGCGCAACGGCACGGTCCTCGCTGAAGGCGCCGGTATCCTCGTTCTCGAAAGCCTCGAGCACGCACAGGCACGCGGCGCAACGATCCTTGCCGAGCTCTGCGGTTACGGCATGGCGTCGGACAGTCAGGATATGGTCAAGCCGACGGTCGAAGGGCCGAGCGTCGCCATGAAGATGGCGCTCGACGATGCCGGGCTGAAGCCGGAGCAGATCGACTACCTGAACGCTCACGGCACTGCGACGCAGGATAACGACATCAACGAGACGAAGGCCATCAAGCAGGTCTTTGGCGATTATGCTTACAAGCTGCCGATCTCATCGACCAAGTCGATGCACGGTCATCCGCTCGGCGCCGGTGGCGGCATTGAAGCGGTCGCTTGCATCCGGGCGATGCAGGAGGGTTGGGTCCCGCCGACCATCGGACTCGACGAACCGGGCGAGGGCTGTGACCTCGACTACATCCCGAATGTCGGACGCGACAAGAAGGTCACCTACGCAATGTCGAACTCGTTCGCATTCGGTGGCCTCAACGCCGTGGTGGTCTTCGGTCCTCCGCCAACAGCCTGACGCGCGCGGAAACGGCGCGTCCGGTTTGCGCCGGAAACGTGCCGGTCGCGCGTGCGCTAAATCCACGGATCGAGCGTTTCTGTTGCTGAATGGCGCCGCTGCGGCACGATACGGCGGCGATTTCAGGCTCTGGGCGCAATTTCTGCCGTTCCGGCCCTCGGGAAACTCTTGAAGACAGCGGCGTGCAATGAGAGACTTGCACCTTGCGGCCGCCTGTCGTCCCGGTCGCGCGAGCCTTCGGATGGGTTGAAGCACATGCGAAAGATCGTGATACGGGCCGGGGGTGTCGCCATCCGTGCGCGTTTGCTCGATACGCCCACCGCCGAACGCATTTGGGCGGCGCTACCGATTCAAGCGGCAGCCCGAACGTGGGGCGAAGAGGTGTACTTCGATGCACCTGTTACGTCCGCCGCCGAGCCCGACGCCCGCGTGGTCGTAAAGCCGGGTGACATCGCCTTCTGGCCGGACGGCGACGCCATTGCCATCGGCTTCGGCCCAACGCCGCTGTCGCGTACGCGCGGAGAAATTCGCCTCGCCGGGCCATGCAACGTTTGGGCGGAAGCACTGGATGACGTCCGCCAACTCAAATCGGTGCATCCGGGCGTCGCAATTTCCATTCACGAAGATGCTTGAACCTGCTGGCATTGCCAGGGCATCCGCAGATTTGTCCGGGCTCGATACGTGACTCTCAAGACCGTCGCCTGCATTGAAGATCTGCGCCGGATTGCGCACCGCAAGGTGCCGCGCGAGTTCATGGATTACTACGAATCCGGCTCCTATTCCGAAGAGACGCTACGATCCAACTGCGACGATCTTCAGAAGATCAAAATCCGCCAGCGCATTCTCGCCGGGGCTTCGGATCGCGATCTGTCGCAAACCGTGCTCGGCAATCCTCAGGCGCTGCCGCTCGTTCTCGGGCCTGTCGGTCTGACCGGGATGGCGCATCGCGACGGCGAGATTGCTGCCGCACGCGCGGCGCAAAAGGCGGGCATTCCCTACACGCTGAGCACGCTGTCGATCTGCTCCATCGAAGACGTTGCGGCCGCTGTCGAAAAGCCGTTCTGGTTTCAGCTCTATTTCATGAAGGATCGCGGGTTCATTGCCGACCTCATCGCCCGTGCCCGCGCCGCAAATTGCAGCGCGCTCGTCTTGACGGCCGATTTGCAGGTTCTCGGGCAACGGCATCGCGACATTCACAACGGCATGACCGTTCCGCCACGTATCGGATTGCAAACGATCGCTCACGTCCTCTCCAAGCCGGCATGGATTGCGGGCGTTCTGCTCGGCAAGCGCAAGACGTTCGGCAACGTCCACGGGCGCATCGCTGGCACGCAGCATCTCAGTTCCTACATGGATTGGATCAACAGTCAGTTCGATCAGGCGCTGAGTTGGGACGACGTCGCCTGGGTCCGCGAGCGTTGGCCGGGCAAGCTCATCATCAAAGGTATTCTCGACGTTGATGACGCGCGCCAGGCGGTGAATGCCGGGGCCGATGCGATCGTCGTCTCCAATCACGGCGGCCGGCAACTCGATGGCGCCGCGTCATCGATTTCGATGCTGCCGCACATCGCCGACGCGGTCGGTTCAGAGACCGAGGTCTTGTTCGATGGCGGCATCCGCTCGGGTCAGGATGTCTTTCGCGCTTTGGCGCTCGGCGCGCGAGCCTGCTTGCTTGGCCGCGCTTATCTTTACGGCATTTGCGCAGCGGGCGAAGAGGGTGCGAGCAAAGCCATCGAACTCATCGCCAAGGAACTCGACGTCACGATGGCGCTTTCCGGTGTGCGCACGATTGCAGCCATCGACAAGTCGTCACTCGTCGGCAAATTCGACGGCGGGCCAATCGCTATCTCTCGCGACTGAACATGAAGGCGCGCGGTTGCCGCGGCATTTGAATAGCGTCGTAAAATCCGATCGAGTCTGGAGCCGAAACCAGCAGGCACATCGTTTCCGGGCCTGCCGCCCGCCGCGTTTCGTCAATCAGCCGTTTGCCGATACCCCGACCTTGATAGGCTTTGTCGACCGCGAGGTCGGAGAGATAGCAGCAATAGGCGTAGTCGGTAATCGAGCGGGCGACACCGACGAGTTGGTCACCATCATGGGCCACGACGATGAGATTCGAACCCGCCAGCATGCGCGCGATGCGGTCCCGATCTCCGGCGGGGCGCCGCTCCGCCAAACCGGAGCGAGTCAGAATGCTGATGAAGGCCTCGGCGTCGAGGCTGGTGACTTTCTGATAGATGATGCTCATAGCCACGGCTTATCACAGCACGTGTTCGAGGGCAGCGAATAGTCATCGCCGAAATAGACGATGCGCGACGCCGAACCGGCCGAGGATGATGGCGGGCAGGAGGAGGCACGCGATAATTTCAAGGATGAAGAACGGTCATACCGAGCTTGGGTAAACCAGCGAAGTCCTTGAGAGTTCCATCATAATTACCTCACGGGAACATTCGAAAATGTAATTGGGAATTTCTTCTCCACGAGCGTAACGCGCACCCTCAGGCAAGACGCGGCACGTCCAAGGAGACTATAAATGCGAAAAAGCATTTTGATATTCGGTG
>DATLJG010000464.1:0-2474 GCA_035538995.1 Hyphomicrobium sp.
GGAGCCGTTTGCTTCGAGCGAAAACCGGCACGTCTTCTATCGCTGTGGACATCAGATGCTGCTGATCTTCAATCCCGAAGTCACGCATCGGCCACCTTCGGAAGGGGCGCTGCCGGTGCCGCCGCACGGCATGGAAGGGCACGGCCATGTCTGCTTTCGGGCGTCGGCGGAGGACATCGCCGAGTGGCAGAGGAAGCTTACCGCCTTGGGTGTTGAAATCGAGTCGGACTTCACGTGGCCGAGCGGCGGGCGCTCCATCTATTTTCGCGATCCTGCCGGCAATTGTCTCGAATTTGCCGAGCCGCGCATTTGGGGGTTGAGCTGATGCAGGACTTGGCGAAGGGCGCACGGCTGGTCGTCGCGAGCCATAACCCGGGCAAGGTGTGGGAGATCAACCAGCTGCTTGCGCCGTACGGTCTCAACGCCGTTTCTGCGGGTGAACTCGGACTTTCCGAACCTGAAGAAACGGAGACAACGTTCGAGGGCAACGCCCGGCTCAAGGCAATCGCGGCGGCGAAAGGCTCCGGCCTGCCGTCGCTCGCCGACGATTCCGGAATCGAGATCGCGTGCCTCGATGGTGCACCGGGAATCTATTCGGCGCGCTGGGCGGGACCGGGCAAAGACTTCGGTCTTGCGATGAAGAAAGTCGCCGACGAAATCGGCGCGCGACATGCTTGGGGGCCACCCGCACCGCGCGCCAATTTCATTTCGGTTTTGTGTCTCGCCTGGCCGGATGGTGACGCGCGAATTTTCGAGGGCAAGGTGTTCGGGCATCTTGTCTGGCCGCCGCGCGGCGGCAACGGCTTCGGTTATGATCCGATGTTCGTGGCGGATGGCGCGGATCAGACTTTCGGCGAAATGGAACCGGCGCAGAAATACGCGATTTCGCATCGGACGCGCGCGTTCGCAGCGTTCAAGGCGGCGATGCTTGATCGCTTGACGCCAACGAATGAAGCGAAGCCCGATGGGCGCGACGTGGCGGCGCTGTCAGCGGCTGCCGCCAGTCTTTCGACGCGGCCTGAAGCGGCGGCTTTTATCGCGCATTTGAAAGCGGATTTTGAAGCCAATAAGACGGCGTGGACCAACGCGACGTTGGAGACGTATCTCGCGGCGCTGGAGCAGCAGCTTAAAAGCGCGCCGGCGACGGACGAGCCAACTTGGCGGCAACTCGCAAAAGCGATGCTGGCGGCGAGTGGTCATGATTGACGTCAATACCAAGCCAGTCCGACATGCTGAAGATCGCTTTGGCGTCTATGTGCATTGGCCGTTTTGCGCGCAGAAATGTCCGTACTGCGATTTCAACAGCCACGTTCGTTTCGGCGGCTGGGACGAGGCGCGCTTTCTTGCAGCGTACAAACGGGAGATCGACTCCGTCGCCGACCTGATCGGGCAGCGCACTGTCACCAGCATCTTTTTCGGAGGCGGAACGCCGTCGCTGATGCAGCCAACGACGACCGCCGGCATTCTAGATCACATCTCCAAGCGCTGGACCGTCGCGCCCGATGCGGAGATCACGCTCGAAGCCAACCCGAACAGCGTCGAAGCGGCGCGGTTTCGCGGTTTTCGCGATGCTGGCGTCAACCGTGTGTCGATTGGCGTGCAGTCTCTGAATGATGCCGAACTGCGCAAGCTCGGACGCATTCACACGGCGGATGAAGCGAAGGCGGCGCTTGACGTGGCGCGATCGACATTCGATCGCTTTTCGTTTGATCTCATCTATGCGCGTCCGAAGCAGACGCCGGAAGACTGGCGCGCCGAGCTGACGGAAGCGTTGGCGCTCGCAGGCGATCACCTATCGCTCTATCAGCTGACGATTGAGCCGGACACGCCTTACGCCGCGCTTCACAAAGCTGGAAAACTCATCGTGCCCGACGATGACGCGGCGCGCTCTCTCTATGAAATCACTGACGAGCTGACGACGGCGCATGGGTTTGCGGCGTATGAGGTTTCAAACTACGCGCGGCCGGGCGAGGAAAGCCGTCACAACCTCGTCTATTGGCGCTACGGCGAATATGCCGGGCTTGGCCCGGGTGCGCATGGCCGGATCATCGCGGACGGGCAACGCCGGTCAACGGTGACGGAGCGCAATCCGGAGGCCTGGGCGGCGCGCGTCGAAGAGAGTGGCAACGGCATTGTCGAGATGACGGCGCTGACGCGGGCCGAGCAAGCGGACGAGATGCTGCTGATGGGCTTGCGGTTGAGCGAAGGTGTCGATCTCGACCGCATTGCCGGTCTCGGCGGCGTCCGCTTCGATCGGCGCGTCATCGAAGATCTCATTGGGCTCGGATTGTTGGAAACCGATTGGCTATCGTCGGATGCTAGCGGTTCCGACGGAATGCCTGCTTCGGATTTCGACCTCATCCGCGCGTGCGCCGGTCCCGGGCTCGTGCCGGAAACGGTCTCAGCCAATCGCGTCACGCCGATCCGAATCCGGGCGACGCGAACCGGGCGTCTCGTTTTGAACGCCGTTGTCG
>DATLJG010000465.1:0-3780 GCA_035538995.1 Hyphomicrobium sp.
GCTCTCATTGCCTCCGGCATCGTTCGCATCGTCCAGGCTGTTCAGTACTGGGAGTGGTTCGGCGGACTGCTGCTTTTCTCCGGCATTGTCGGCATCCTGGCCGGCGCGATCATTCTGTCGAAGTGGCCCGTCAGCGGCCTATGGGTTCTTGGCGCCGTCGTTGGTGTCGATCTTTTGCTTCACGGATTCTGGTGGATTTCGCTTGGTAGCCGGCTGCGGCGGGAACGGCACAGCGCCCCGACGTGATCGATGCTGTTCCGATTAGGTGTCGCCGAGCAGTCGGGCGATAGGGTCCAGCATTCGAAGTGAGCGACATGGCAGGCGCTAAATCCGAAGACCGGAAGAAACCTGACCGTGACGCTCACTTGGTGGACCTCGCCCTGCAGGGCGGCGGCTCGCACGGCGCATTCACCTGGGGCGTGTTGGACCGACTGCTCGAGGAGCCGTGGCTGAAGATCGACGGCATCACGGGCACGTCGGCCGGCGCCATGAACGCAGCCGTATTGGTTGATGGCCACGCCCAAGGTGGCGCCGACGGCGCCCGCGCGGCTCTGGAGAAATACTGGCGCAGCGTTTCGCATGCGGCGCTGCTGAGCCCATTCCAACGCACGCCGCTCGACGTCTTGCTCGGACGCTGGACGCTCGATACGTCGCCGATATTCATCACGATGGATTTGATGTCGCGCGTATTCTCGCCGTACGACATCAATCCCGGCGGCGCCAATCCCCTGCACGAGATCCTCACGAACAACATTGACTTCGAGCGCTTGTCGCGCGCACCGATCAAGCTGTTCGTCACGGCGACCAATGTCCACACGGGCCGGGGGCGTGTCTTCCGCAACGCCGACATCACACCCGACGTTCTGCTCGCATCCGCCTGCCTCCCGACGCTTTTTCAAGCCATCGAAATCGACGGTGAAAGCTACTGGGACGGAGGCTATTCCGGCAATCCAACCATCACTCCGCTCGTCCGTGAGTGCAAATCTCAGGATACGATCCTCGTTCAGATCAATCCGATCGAGCGATCCGAAATTCCCCGCTCGGCGCGCGACATTCTCAATCGTCTCAACGAAGTCTCCTTCAACGCGGTTCTGCTGAAAGAGCTGCGCATGATCGCGATGCTGAGGCAGATCGCCGATCCCGGATGCGGTGAGGGCGCAAGTTGGGCGAACATGCGCATCCATCGCATCACGAGCCCCAGGATGCTCTCTCTCGGCTATTCATCGAAGCTCAACGCCGAATGGGAATTTCTATGCATGTTGCGCGACGAAGGACGCAGCTGCGCTGAAGCATTCCTCCAACAGGACAGAAAAAATATCGGCGTGCGATCTTCCTACGATCTCGACGCGCTGATGGAAGGAATATGACGCGATGGGGCTTCTCGGCATCCTGGTCGGGCTCGGACTGCTCATATGGTTCGCCTACAAAGGGTGGAGCGTTCTTTTGCTGGCGCCCGCCGCAGCCCTCATCGCCGCAGCGTTTGCGCGCGAGCCGCTGCTCGCGCACTGGACGCAGACGTTCATGGGAAGCGCCGCGCAATTTCTGGCTCAATTCTTCCCGATCTTTCTGCTCGGCGCCCTATTCGGCAAGCTGATGGAAGACAGCGGCGCGGTAACCGCCATCTCCCAATTCATGACGGAGCGGCTCGGATCGAAACGAGCCATCCTCGCCGTCGTGCTCGCCGGCGCCATCGTGACCTACGGCGGCGTCAGTCTGTTCGTCGCGTTCTTCGTCCTGGCGCCGATGGCACGAGCCCTGTTCCGCGAAGCCGGCATTCCGCTTCGGTTGATGCCGGCGGCGATTGTGCTTGGCACATCGACCTTCACGATGTCCGCATTGCCCGGAACGCCAGCCATACAGAACGCCATCCCGATGCCCTTCTTCGGGACAACGCCGTTTGCCGCCCCCGGGCTTGGCATCATCGCGTCGGCGGTCATGCTCGGCTTCGGTCTGTGGTGGCTCGGCCGTGCGGAAGCCGCTGCCCGGCTGGCCGGTGACGGCGTCGGCCCTGCGGACGCAAATGCAAATGACGCGGTGGCTGCGGCCGAAAGTGAGCTCGTGCGTGAACGCGCGACCGTCGCTCACGAATTCGATCCGGCCGAACTGCAAAAAGGGCATCGCAGCGCGACATTGCCGCCGATCGGCTTGGCAGCGCTGCCGTTGATCGTCGTCGTGGCCGTGAATTTCGTGATGTCGATGTTCATCCTCCCGGCGATGAATGCCGCCTTCCTTGCCGAACCCGAGTGGGGCGCAACGTCCCTGTCGGCAGTCGGAGGTGTCTGGTCCGTGGTCGTCGCCCTCTTCGCGGCGATCGTGACACTCATCGCCATGAACGGCTCACGCTTACCCGCACTTCGCGAAAGCATGGATGCCGGGGCAAATGCCTCGGTATTGCCAGCATTGAGCGTTGCCAGCCTCGTCGGCTTCGGAGCGGTCGTCGCGGCTCTCCCGTCCTTTGCGATCGTGCGCGACTGGGTTCTATCGATCGGGGGCGGTCCCCTCGTCTCGCTTGCCGTCGCGACAAACATTCTCTCCGCATTGACGGGGTCGGCTTCCGGCGGCTTGACGATCGCTCTCGATGCGCTCGGCCCGACGTACATGAACCTTGCGGCACAGCACGGCATCGATCCGGCGCTCATGCACCGCGTCGCGGTCATCGGCGCCGGTACGCTCGATAGTTTGCCTCATAACGGAGCGGTCGTGTCGCTGCTCGCCGTCTGCGGCTCGACCCACAGTGAGAGCTATTTCGATATCGTGATGGTCGCCATCGTCGGCGCCCTCATCGCATTGGCAACTGTGATCGTATTAGGCACCGTATTCGGGTCATTCTGAGATATGCTGACAATTGCAAAAAAGTCCGATGCCGGACCGATCCATCGCACCGCCGGACAAGCAACGTTCCTTCGCAAGGAAGACTAGATGCGCCCGATCGTCGATCCACGTTGGGGTGATGCCGAGGACGACGCATCGAGTACGAAGCGGCGAACGCTCATCTCACTGGCCGGAAGTCTGCTGGCGGAAATCAGTCTTCCGAAGTTGATCGCCGCGTGGCTGACCCTCATCATTTTGCCTGCTGTCCTGCTTGGCGCGGCACCGCTTCTGGCATCGATCTGGATCAGCACCGTCTCGTCGAAAGTCGCGGCGCTGACGACCGGGCTGTTGCCTCCGCTTCTATTGGCGCTCCTCGTAGCGGCGGCATGGTTCGGAAGCAGGCCCCTATGGCGCATCATCGAAACGAATTTCTGGTCGTTGAATGCGCTCGCCGTCCAGCCCGTGTACGCGATATCGCGCGAGGCATTGCGCCAGATCGCAGAGCACTTCCTTCCCGCGAATGCCGACCCAAACACGCGAAGCAGAACACGCGCGATATGCGCCGCCGTGTCCGGCGTGCTGATCTGCGCGATCTCGGCCTGGATCGCGGCGCTCGCATGGCCGAATACGCGCTGGACCGGTTCGCTCTCCGATCTTGCGGCGCCGACGCTTCTCGCCCACTCCGCCCTTTTCAATAGCATCGTTATCGTCGCCGTTTATCTCGCGGTGGCTGGACTCGCGTGGGGCTTTGCGGATGCCTTGATGCCTCAACCACGCGATCTTCCGCACGCACCCGCCGCGCCGGCGACCGAGAAAACCTGGCGCGTCGCGCACTTGTCCGACGTTCATGTCGTGGGCGAAAGGTTTGGATTTCGGATCGAAGGCGGGCGGTCCGGCCCGAGGGGCAATGAGCGCCTTCATCAGGCATTCGCGGAACTCGATGCAGCGCATGCGCGCCACCCTCTCGAC
>DATLJG010000466.1:0-2370 GCA_035538995.1 Hyphomicrobium sp.
AGGTGATCGAGCGCCCGGCGAGCGTCGTCAAGGAGCTGGTCGAAAACGCCATCGACGCGGGCGCGACCCAGATCGAAATCGTCATCACGGATGGCGGACTATCGCTGATCCGCGTTACCGACGACGGCTGCGGCATGGCTCCCGAGGATCTCGCGCTGGCCGTGGAGCGTCACGCGACGTCGAAACTCGATGAAGAAGATCTCTTCGATATCCGTTGCCTCGGATTTCGTGGCGAGGCGCTGCCGTCGATCGGCTCGATTGCCGAACTGGAAATCCATTCGCGTGCGCGCAATGCCGATCAGGGATTTGCCATCGCCGTCGTTCGTGGCGCCAAGCGGCCCGTGCGTCCGACCGCCGTCAACGCGGGGACCGTTATTGAAGTCCGCGATCTCTTTTCCGCGACGCCCGCCCGGTTGAAGTTCCTGAAATCCGAACGCTCCGAGCAAATGGCCGTCACCGACGTCGTGCGCCGATTGGCGATGGCGCATCCTGACATTGGTTTCGCGCTGCAGACCGGCGACAAGCGGCCGGTCGTTTACGCGCGTGGCGAACGATCGTCGGCCGCTTGGCTCGAACGTCTCGGCGCGATTATGGGCCGGGAGTTCATGGGTGACGCACTCGAAGTGTCGGGCGGCGGCAGCGGCGCATCAGCTCCGATGCGCGTCTTCGGCTTCATCGGTTTGCCGACGCTGCACCGCGCCGACAGCATGCAGCAGTTTCTTTTCGTCAATGGACGGTCCGTGAAGGACAAACTGCTGATCGGCGCTGTTCGTGCCGCTTACGGTGATTTGATCCCGCGCGGACGCTCGCCGCTTTTGGCGTTGTTTCTCGATGTCGCGCCCTCCGACGTCGATGTGAACGTTCATCCGGCCAAAGCCGAAGTCCGCTTTCGTGACGCCGGTCGCGTGCGCGGATTGATGGTCGGCGCGATGCGGCAAGCCTTGGAAGCGGCCGGTCACAGAGCCTCGGAGCAGGGCGGCGTGCTGACGGCCGAAACGTTTTCGCCGGGCGTTCTTCCAAACGCTTTGCCGCAAGCGCCGATGCAACCGATGGGCTTTCGGGAAGCCACGCAAGCACCGTTTGCCGCCATCGACACGCCGAGCGCCGACATGCGGCCCGCTGATGATCCAAAAGTCGAGCAGGCGATTGACCAGCCGCTCGGCGCGGTGCGTGCTCAGGTGCACGAGAATTACATCGTCGCCCAGACACGCGACGGTCTCGTCATCGTTGATCAGCACGCGGCGCATGAGAGGCTGGTTTACGAGAAATTGAAAACCGCGCTCGGCAACGGCGGGGTCGCGACCCAGGGTTTGCTCATTCCGGCCATCGTCATGCTCGATCCCGACGATGCCGAGCTATTGCAAAGCCGCGCGGGTGAGCTGGCCGAATTGGGTCTTGTGCTTGAAGGATTTGGCGAAGGCGCCGTCGCGGTCCGCGAGACACCGGCATTGTTGGGCGACACCGACATCGACGGGCTTGTAAAGGATCTCGCCGCCGAGCTGCGCAGCGATGGAACCGCGCGCGCGTTGAAGGATCGCCTTGATAGCGTCGCGTCCCGCATGGCCTGCCACGGAAGCGTACGCTCGGGACGGCGCCTGACGGTCGATGAAATGAACGCGCTGCTGCGCCAGATGGAGGCGACGCCCTATTCGGGGCAGTGCAATCACGGACGGCCGACTTACGTGGCGCTCAAATTGTCGGATATCGAACGGCTGTTCGGCAGGCGGTAGGCGCCTGCGGTCTCGTAAGTATCGAAGTCGAGAGGCGGCGCTGTTCTAACCACGTCATGGCCGCCCTCCGAGGCGGCCATCCAGGACAACGCGATAAAACTTTCGTTTGTCCCTGGATGGCCGGGTCAAGCCCGGCCATGGAGTCGGGAGACGATAGGCTCGCGACCGGCTGCGCGGAGCGCAGTCGCAAGCGCCTAAAAATCAGTGATCGTCGCCGTCGTCGGCGCTTTCGGCATTGAGCTGACCGTAGTTCTCGATGCCGATCCGGCCCAACAGGTCGAGCTGCGTTTCGAGGAAGTCGATGTGGCCTTCCTCATCCTTCAGAAGCTCTTCGAAAAGATCCATCGTGACGTAATCGCCGTGATCGCGGCAGATCTCGCGCGACTTCTTGTAGTGATCGCGGGCGATGTGTTCGCCCTTCAAATCGCATTCCAGCACTTCTTTGAGGTTTTCGCCGATCATCAACGGCGCGACGTGCTGCAGGTTCGGAAGCCCATCAAGGAAGATGATGCGATCGACGAGCTTGTCGGCGTGGTGCATCTCCTCGATCGATTCCTTGCGCTCTTTCTTGGCGAGTTTCTTGTAGCCCCAGTTGTCGAGCATACGGAAATGCAACCAATACTGGTTGATGGCGCCGAGT
>DATLJG010000467.1:0-2081 GCA_035538995.1 Hyphomicrobium sp.
CGTTTGCGAGATCATCCCATGAAAAAAATTAAAGTTGAAGGCACCGTCGTGGAACTCGACGGCGACGAGATGACCCGCATCATCTGGAAGCTGATCAAGGACAAGCTCATCCACCCGTATCTCGACGTCAACATCGAGTACTACGATCTCGGCGTTGAAAATCGTGACAAGACCGACGATCAAGTGACGATCGATGCGGGCAACGCCATCAAGAAGCACGGCGTCGGCATCAAGTGCGCGACGATCACGCCCGACGAGGCGCGCGTCAAGGAATTCAATCTCAAAGAGATGTGGAAGAGCCCGAACGGCACGATCCGCAACATCCTCGGCGGCGTCATCTTCCGTGAGCCGATCATCTGCAAAAACGTGCCGCGACTGGTGCCGGGTTGGACGCAACCGATCGTCGTCGGCCGCCACGCCTATGGCGATATTTACCGCGCCACCGACTTCAAGTTTCCCGGCAAAGGCCGTTTGACGATCAAGTTCACCGGCGACGACGGCGCGGTGATCGAGAAAGACGTCTTCAACGCGCCAAGCTCCGGCATCGCGATGGCGATGTACAATCTCGATGACTCGATCCGCGATTTCGCGCGCGCCTCGCTGAACTATGGCATCGCCCGCAATTATCCGGTTTATCTCTCGACCAAGAACACCATCGCCAAGGTTTACGACGGACGCTTCAAGGACATCTTCCAAGAGATCTTCGACACGGAGTTCAAGGAGGAATTCGCGAAGCGCAAGATCACGTACGAGCACCGCCTGATCGACGACATGGTGGCGAGCGCGCTTAAATGGTCCGGCGGATATATCTGGGCCTGCAAGAACTACGACGGCGACGTGCAATCCGACACCGTCGCGCAGGGTTTCGGGTCGTTGGGTCTGATGACCAGCGTGCTGATGACGCCGGACGGCAAGACGGTCGAAGCCGAGGCCGCACACGGCACCGTCACGCGCCATTATCGCGAGCATCAAAAAGGCAAGGAAACATCGACCAATTCGATCGCGTCGATCTTCGCCTGGACGCGCGGCCTCGGGCATCGCGCCAAGCTCGACGGCAACGACAAGCTTTTGAAGTTCTGCCAGACGCTGGAGCGCATCTGCATTGCGACCGTCGAATCCGGCTCCATGACGAAGGATCTGGCGCTGCTCGTCGGCCCCAATCAAAAATGGCTCTCGACGACGGGCTTCCTCGACAAGGTCGATGCCAACCTGAAGGCGGCGATGACGGCGAAGGCCTAGTCTTCTTAATGGCGCGTGGCGACTCCGCTTTCGCGGAGCCGGCCGCCACGCGCGGAGCCGAGTTAATGGCGCATGGCATCGGACGCAGAGCACATCGCCGGTCTGTACGAGCGGCACGCCCGGACTTGGGACAAGGAAAGATCACGGAGCTTGTTCGAACGGCCGTGGCTGCAACGCTTTGCAGACCTGATCCCGTCAGCGGGCTCCGTTCTCGACATCGGCTGCGGGGCTGGCGAACCGATCGCGGGCTTTTTCGTTCGTGCCGGTTATCAAGTCCACGGCGTCGACACTTCGTCGGCGATGATCGCATTCTGCAAGGAGCGCTTCGCGGACAGCGCCTGGGACGTGGCGGATATGCGAACGCTAGCCCTCGGGCGGACGTTCGACGGCATTCTTGCGTGGGACAGCTTTTTTCATCTCACCCAAGACGATCAGCGCCGCATGTTTCCGATTTTTCGCGCGCACGCCGCGCCGAATGCTGCGTTGATGTTCACCAGCGGACCGCGCGACGGCGTCGCGATGGGAACATTCGGCGGCGAGCCGCTTTATCATGCGAGCCTGGCGCCCGACGCCTATCGCGCCTTGCTTGCCGAAAACGGATTTGAGGTCATCGCCAACGTCTTCGACGATCCGCAGACCGGCGGCCATAGCATCTGGCTCGCGAAAATGAAGTTTTAATGGCGCGTGAGTTTTTGGTGGCGCGTGGCGACTCCGCTTCCGCGGAGCCGGCCGCCACGCGCTGTTACTTCTTCTGGTCGGCGATCTGCTGATTGACCTCGGCCTGCATCTTCGCGGTCATGACGTTGAAGTCATTTTGCAGCTTCGCGCATTCGTCCTTTTTG
>DATLJG010000468.1:0-4657 GCA_035538995.1 Hyphomicrobium sp.
TTCGCCGGTTAGCGCTTGGCGCCTGCCTTTTGCGGCTTCGCAAACGTTGCGGCGACCGAGCCGGCCGCGGCTTGCGCCTTCGCCGGGGCAGCCTTCTTCGGCTTGCGGACTTCTCTGTTGGAACGCTGTTGGCCTTTGGCCATAGCAGACCTCTTGGGTTTGAGGACGCGCTTCGTGCTCGTGGCGCGGGCGTCGCTTCAATTCTCGCATAGTGCGGTGGCGTCTGCCAGAGAGATCATCAGTCCGCCAACAAACTCCCCAAAAACAAAAAGGCCCGCCGGATGGCGGGCCTTTCGTTCAAGGAGCAGCGCTAGGCTGCGACCGTGCCGAAGGTAGGCGATTTCGTAGCCTCCTCGAGTGCCGTGTCGGATTTAAGTGCGATACCGATGTACCGGACTCGGCCGGCGACTTTCTCCTTTTTCACACCAAGCTCTGCGAATTCACGAGCAAAGCTCGGAAGTGCCGCGGGTTCCTTGTTCTTGGAGTCACACCAAGAGCAATAGTCCTCGTAAAGTTCAGTAGCCGTTACACTTGATCCGTCGCGGATCTCGACATTCTCCTTGTAGAAACGCTCCGTATTCGTTTCGGGTGCAAGACGCCGGACGGCGGGCGCCGCGAAACGGGCTTCCGCAACCTTCGGCTCGACCTGATGCACTTCGGCGGGTCGAGCTTCGATTGCCGGCACCTGGGCAACCTGCGTTTCGAGAGGAATCTCGATCGACCGGTTGTCGTTGGCGCCAGAACGCGGCTTGTTCGATTGAACGGCGACCGGCACGAGTGCCGGAGCCGCCACCGCTGCCGCAGCGGTGTCTGCTTCCGCCTGCGCCCATTTCGGCGCGGCAGGGGATTGACGGTCATAGAGCCGCCATTGGCTGAATGCGACGTACATGCCGAATCCAGAGCCGATTTCGAGCAGAAGGGCGACGAACAGCGTCAAGGCCATCTGCACGTTTTCGATCTTGATGTTCGGGAAGAACGCCGAAGCAAGCTCGGTCAAGACCTTGGCTTGCGGATCGGCTTCCGACATCGCCGGCGTGCCTTCCGCGACCTTGAGCTTGGCGTTGATCGCCGCTATGCGCCCATCGGCCTCCTTGGCGGAACTGGCGGCTGCAAGCTCGGCGGTCAGCCCAAAGTAGTTCTGACAGAACTCCCGGCTCGCCTTCCGCGTCGCATCCGTGCAGCCCTTGGTGGTCGACCAAGCCTTCTGCGTCTTGGCGCCTTCGATCTCGCTCTGCACCGACTCGTACGGTCGATGTTGCGGAATCCAGCCGGCTTGTTCCTCAGCACGCTTCAGATCGGCTCTCAGATCCTGATACGTCTGAGCTTCCTGCGCGCGATGGCCGGTTGAATCGAAGCGGTTCAACGCTGCGTGACCGAGCGCCGAGGTCATGGAGTAGGTCGTTACGACCACCCAGACCAGCGCCGACGCAGCCGCCTGCGACCAAACCCTGTTTCGAATTGCGGCGAAGAAGAAAAACGGCACCAGTGCCTTTAGACAGTCCGCGGCGGCCGACGCCGCCCCGTAAATCTGGCCATCCAGCTCGGTTCGTCCGAGACTGAAGCCAAAACGCCAGTTCATGGCCGCAGATACTGCTAACAGCACTCCTGCGGCTAGAACCCCCAACACGCCTAAAACGTGTCTCATCGTATGTGCCCTCTCCTGTGAGAGGCCAGGTTTTCATCACGCAAACACGGACCCGGCCATTTCGGCTTGTGACTGCGCACCCGAGGGGTGGTGGCGGCCAATGCTCCGGAACGCACAACGGGCATGGATGCGAAAGCCATCTCACTTCGATCGGCCGTGAGCTCCGGTGTCATCCCCATGACAGCGGCAGACGAACGATTGAGATCCAGCGCACCCACGCGAGCCAAGAGCCTCCAGCGCAACGATTGATCCAAGAATGTCACCGCCGGCTTCGCCGCTCGAATCCGGTGGACAACTTTTCCTCAAGGCCAATGCGCGACTGGATAACGTCTACGCGAATTAAACTCCCCTCTCTGTCAGGGGTAACTGAGTCGAACCTGGATGTGAATCGATTTGATAGCAGATTCAATTTTGTAGAATTTGCGGATACGGAACCAACCGGGCTCAATAACGCTTATGCACAGGCTAGCCGCGACGGTTGATAAAAACGCGGTTTTCAAGAGCTTTTGCACCTCCTGTCCCGCGATCCGAAATCGGACGAAGGTGCTCGCGAGATTTAACACGATGCGAGCAAATCGAGTTTGTGTGTGACTGTGATGTTACGCTTGGAGTGCAGAGATTCCGCTAACGCATCAGAGCGATTTGGTGCATGCTTGGAACAGCGCGGCGGCTTGATGCCCGCGCTTCTCAAATTCACCCGGACGGCGCCGTTGTGAGGCCCCCTCGGCCCGTCTTGAACGGAGAAGGTGAAAACAAACTTCCGGAAGAGTCATTTGCGATCTTGAGGTTGTTGTCGGCGCGTTAGTGGAGTTCGAGTCATGCAGCGGTTCGGCGGATTGCTGTTGATGCTCATCGGTACGGTTGCACTGGGCGGGTATCTCTATTTGCCCTCGTCCGAGGATGACGCCGCCGAGCTTGCCGAAGTTATGCGCATTTCGGTCGCCCCTTCCCATCCCATCCATCCCGACGGCACGGTGCGCGTCTTCGCGCCCGCTTCGCCGATCTTTCGTGACGCAGTGAAGCGCAACGACACGGCATCGAGCGATCGACCGGCTGCCGCGACCGCCTGGACGACCGTTGTGACGCCCAGCCATTCGCGGCGCGCGGTGCTGCGGTCATCACAGCCGGGCGATGCCCCGACGCGCTACGAGCTGGCGCGCGATCTGCAGCGCGGATTGAAACGCGCCGGTTGCTACGGCGGCGCGATCACAGGGGTTTGGAGCCCCTCGACGAAGCGCGCCATGTCGGCATTTCTGGAGCGGGCGAACGCGACCCTGCCGATCGAAGCGCCCGACTTCATCCTGTTGAGCCTCGTTCAGAGCCATAATGAAATCGTCTGCAGCGACGCTTGCCCATCCGGACAGATGATGGATCGCGCCGGACGATGCATGCCCAATGCCATCGTGGCTCAGACGGACAAACGTTCGGACAGCCCGGACGCTACGACCAAAGCTACTCGTCGCGCGCGTGTCGTGGTCGGCTCGGCAGAACAATTGCCCTGGCTCGATCGCAATGGACGCTCTCTCGTGACGCCCTCTCACCGAAGTGCGCCGCTTCCAGGCATGATGTCGATGGGCGGTCCTCCTGTTGCACCGGAACCGGCAGCTGCCGGAAACGGCGCGTCGTCGGGAACAGGGTCTCACATATCGGTGGAGCCTGACAGCGATACGCCTCTCATCCCTCCAGCGGGATCGGTCGCAGACCCGAACGGATCACGTGTTGCATCCCTAACTGCGGAAGACGGCACGGCCGGTGACGCTGCGGCCATCGCCGCGGTGGCGGAACCCGATTTACTCACCATCGCCAAGCCGGAAAAGCGTCGTCACGCGAAGCGCGCCCGCAATTGGGATCGCCCGAAGCACGAGCGTCGCTACGCCGGGCGCCGCCGTGGCGAGCCGCGTCCCGGAACCATGCGCTACAATCTCGTCCAGGCACTCGGCGGCATCTACTGAGGGATGCGCCCCGTCACCGTGCGTCGTCTTAGGTGCGGGTTCCGGCGCGGAGCCAGCTCAGATAGTCGGCGTTTCCGCTTTCAACGGGCAGCACGAGCACGGCCGGCGTTTCATAAGGATGATGGCTGCGAATGTAATCAACGGCCCGTTCGGCTCGCTCAGCCGCCAGCTTGGCGATCATAACGGCCTCGTCGGACGTTTCGGTTTCGCCCTTCCAGACATAAATCGACGTCATGCCGGGCATGACGTTGACGCAGCCCGCAATCCCCTGCTCGACCATATCGCGGCCGACCGCCAGAGCCGTCGTCGAATTGGGGAATGTCGCATAAATCATGACCACACGCGCGTCTGGCGCCGATGGACCGGCTCCGCTATCAGGCTTAAGGGGCTTGTTGTTTTCCGGCACTTGAGCGAGCCTCCCTGCCAACCCAGGCCCGCCAATCGCAAAGCCCTTCATGCCCAAAGACAAAAACAAGTTCGAACGCATCGCCTTTGTCGCGAGCGATGTGCCCGAGGCGATCGCGGCGCGCAAGGCGCTGATCAAGCGCTACGGCAAAACCGATCCGGGCAATGCCGACGCCATCGTCGCGCTCGGCGGCGATGGCCTGATGTTGCAGACCTTGCACCGGTTTATCAACGACAAGATCCCGACCTACGGCATGAACCGCGGGTCCGTCGGCTTCCTGATGAACGAATACAGCGAGGACGATCTCCCGGAACGACTGGCCGCCGCCGAAATCAGTCGCATTCATCCGCTGTCAATGATCGCGACGGACAGTTCCGGCAAAGCCCACAAGAGCCTCGCGATCAACGAAGTCTCGCTTTTCCGCCAGCGCTATCAGGCGGCGAAGCTGCAGGTCGCGATCGATGGCAAAGTCCGCCTCGAAGAGCTGATTTGCGACGGCATCCTTGTTGCGACACCGGCCGGCTCCACGGCCTACAATCTTTCGGTGCACGGGCCGATCCTGCCGATCAAGGCGGCGCTTCTCGCCGTGACGCCGATCAGCCCGTTCCGTCCCCGCCGCTGGCGCGGTGCGCTCGTGTCCAACAAGGCGCACAT
>DATLJG010000469.1:0-1816 GCA_035538995.1 Hyphomicrobium sp.
GCCAATCGCGGCGCGCTCAAATCTTCGATGACCCTGATGGGGGACGGCATGGCAGTCGCGATGTACACGACGCTTGCCGGTCTTGTTGGATCGATCCTGCTGAAAATACAATACTACATGCTTGAGGACGCGACGGCGCGGCTCTTCAACTTCGCCGTTAATCTGACCGAAGTTTACGTCGTCTCGGCGCTCGACCGGCAAGCGAGAGTGCGCGGATGATCGACGATTTTGATTTCGTTCAACGAGACGAGCCGTTTGACCCGTTCGCCCTGTTGCTGTTCAAGGCGCTTCAGGTCGTGGCCTTCCTGTTCTTCATCGCTCTTTTCATGATCGCGCCGGAAGCGGAGAGCGGCAAAGTCGACAGCAAGGCTGAGTTCCTCATCACGATGACGTGGCCCGACAATCATGCGGACGACATCGATCTCTTCGTGCAGGATCCGCTGGGGAATGTGGTTTTCTATCGTCGCCGTGAAGCGGGCTTCATGACGCTTGATCGCGACGACCGTGGCGGCGCCAATGACTTCATTTTGGTCGGCGGCACTAAGGTAACTTCGCCGATCCGGCAGGAGATTGTCAGCATTCGCGGCATTGTTGCCGGTGAATATACGGTCAACGTCTATCACTTCACGGCCGTTACCGGGGCGCCGGTTCCGGTATCGGTGAAGGTTGAAAGGCTTAATCCGACGGTCCAGGTCGTGCACTACGATACGATCGAGCTCAATGGCGGCGGAGAGGAAAAGACGGCGGTCCGTTTCAATATGGACGACAGCGGCAAAGTCACCGACGTCAATCGGGTTGAGAAGTCCCTGCTTCGGACACTCGCCACGTACAATGGCTCGACTTTGCGTGATCGGACCGAGGACATAAAAAAATGAGTCTGCAATTGGAGATCGTGGGGCTATCGACCGCCTATGTGGTTCTCGGCGTGCTGCTTCTTATCGCCGTTACCCGTGCGCGTCTGCCGTGGCCGGCGAAGGCCGTCGCAATCGTGGCAACCAGCGCTTTCTATGTCTTCGTGTTCTTCCGCTTGGAGGGTTTTCTCGGATGGCCAGCGACGGCGGCCCTGCCGCCGCGATTCGAGCTCTTGTGGGCACAGGTGGTCGAGCGCGACGTCGCAAGCAATGATGCAGGCGCCATTCATCTGTGGGTCGCAGAGCTCAATGACGCCAACCTGCCGAGCCGCACCCCGCGCGCTTATGTGCTGCCTTATTCGGCGGCACTGGCTGAGAAAGTCAAGAAGGCCGAAGCGGAGATCAAGCAAGGTCACCCGCAATTTGCGAAACCCTGGGACTACGAGGGTGGCCAGGGCCTCGATACCCCCGACGGGCTCGTGCAGGCACGCGGTGGAGGCGTGGGCGGAGACCCATCCGGCGGCGGAATCCTGGATATGAAGTTCTTGACCGGTGGCGGCCCCTCGATCGAATTTGCGCCGCTGCCCCCGCCACTTCTGCCACCCAAGGACGACCCGTGAGATGTCTTTAACTTCGCTCGAGCTCCAACATCCCGGGCCTGGAAACGAGCAGCAAACCTTGGGTTGCGGACGCAGTCTCCGCCATCGTTAAAAAACGTCGGCTCCCGCGAAAGGGATCTGCGCGGCCTTTGAACTGCTGGCGTTTTTCAAGCATCCGGCGGCGCGAAAACGCTGACCGATACGTTAGGATCCGAGTCCCCAGTTAAAACTCATGCGCTTCTTTGGCGCCATTGGCGTCGTTCTGCGCCTCGGTGGGCGGTAGCGGTTGCACCAGAGCGCCAGGGCCGATTTTTTGCAGATTTCCCGTTATCACCAAATCGCTCTCTTTAATGCCGGTCACTCCGA
>DATLJG010000470.1:0-5382 GCA_035538995.1 Hyphomicrobium sp.
CCAGCTCGGTCCAAGGCCACTTTCTTGACAAGCCGAGACCCCGACTCCTAAATGCACCCGGTTTGGGGCCGTAGCTCAGATGGGAGAGCGCTGCAATCGCACTGCAGAGGTCAGGGGTTCGATTCCCCTCGGCTCCACCACGCACAAACAATTGATTTTACATAATAATTTCAAACTAAATAGTGTCCGATATTTCCGCACGTTACGCAATATGTGAGCCCGACATTCGCGGTCTCTCGGTGTCTTCCGGCGCGCACTTGCGCCTCGAAGCGCTTTGGGTCGTCCTGGTGCCATCCCTGAAGTGGATCAGCAGCAAGATCGCCGACACCTCCGTTCAGATTGTGATCGGCTCAATCATCGCGGCACTTGCCACAATGTTCGGAGTGGCAATTCCCGGCCTCTGATCGGTTGTGAGAGTAGAGCGGACGTCCACGCATAGGCTCACCCGCTGGTTGGCACGCCTCTTCCGATGTCCGCAAACTCGGCAAAGCGTGACCAAGATCGTTTCTTCGAGAGCGCAGGCATTTGGGCATCACGCCATTTGTCGCTTTAAAATCGAGACTAGGCTGCGGACTCATAAAGCCTGAGCCATAGGCGTGTCGCGGCGAGCTTGATCATGGCTAGGTAGTTCAGAGGGTTGCGGTCGAAGCGCATGGCAATATGGCGGAACTGCTTCAGCTTGTTGAAGCAGCGCTCGATGAGATTGCGCTGTTTGTAGCGCTTCTTGCTGTAGGTGATACCGTCGTAGCGATGCCGGCGGGGCGGAATATGCGGCGTACAGCCCTGATCCTCAATCAACCCCCTGATCCCGTCGGTATCGTATCCTTTGTCGGCAAGCACGTGCGCGCCTGGTGGTAGGTCGCTGAGCAATAACTCCGCCATCGGCGCGTCGTTGGCCTCGCCGGTTGACAGTTTGATCTGCACAGGCAGCCCGTTGCCGACGACGCGCAGGTGCATCTTGGTCGTCAGTCCTCCACGACTTCGACCGATACAAGCATTTCCAGCCTGTTTTTTTGAGCGGCGGCCTGTCACGCCAGGGCGAGCCCGAGCGCAGGATGTAAAAGATGCCGTTCAACACGCGTCGATCATCGACGCGCGGCACACCACGCGGCTTCGTCGTCAGCAACGGCTCGATCACGCGCCACTCGAAGTCCGTGAGATCGCAACGTGCCGTGATCCAATCTCCTTTGCAGAGTTTGAATCACGCCCCCGCTGATTTGGGAATCCTTTATGAGTACACAGCCTAGTACACCCGCACCGATAGAAATCCCCTATCTGGAAATGTGCAAGTTACGACGCTTCATCCCCATCAGTGAACATTTGCCGCCGCGGTGCGAGCAATATCGACGCGTCCTGGTGCAAGCTACAGCCCAATTGAAGTCACCTGGTACCACATACTTCCAGTGCAAGCCCTAGCGGACGTGTGATGTCTCGATGAGCCAGTCCTAGAATGCGCTCACCTCATAACGGCGAAGCGCCATGGGAGACGCAACCACTCGTGCCTTACGCCGCTTTGGGACCGAATTCAGCGCGGCTACAGAAGAAAGGCACGCTCAAGACCTAAAAGAGCTTCCCTCACGGAATGCCGACGACAGAAGCCGAAACGATCAATGTCGATTTGCTGGCTTTCATAAGGGCGTGACCCTCAATTGTTGAAAAGCATTTCTCTCACGCGCTGTTCGTTTTCTCTTCTTCACTGCATTTCATAGTGCCACGAGAGATGGAAATCCTAAGAAGGGCGTCGGCAGGTTTGAGACGGCGATCTAAGCTGTTTCAAACACTTCGATTTTTGGAAAACCGTCAATTTTTCTAAAGCATGTCAGGAAGATTGTCGCCATGCTTGCAGGAAGTGCGTACTCTTCACTTCACTTCCGTTCATCCCAAGCGCCGCAAAAAAGGGAGGTCGTGATGCTTTATCGTACAGTGACGCTTACAGCTGCCGCATTACTTTTTGCCCAATGCCAGGCAAACGCACAAGAGGTGGAGCATACCTCCAAGGCTATGACCCACGAAGCACCCGCTCCGTCGGTTAGCCAGGAAGAGCTAAGCAACGCGGCCAGCGATACGAAGCAATTCCTGCATACCAATGGGAACTACGATCAGACGCGCTTTTATCCGGGCAAGCAGATTGATACGTCGAATGTCGAGAAGCTGCGGCCTGCGTGGATTTTCCAGATGGACGTGAAGGAGTCTCTGGAGACTTCGCCGATTATCGTCGGTGGCGTCATGTACGTCACGACATCATTCGATCACGTCTATGCGCTCAATGCGAAGACCGGCGAGCAGTACTGGCACTACAAGCACAAGATGGGGCCAATCACGACCTACTGCTGCGGGCCTAACAATCGCGGCGTCGCCGTCTATGAAGGCAAAGTCTATCTCGCAACACTGGATGCCAAGCTCGTCGCGCTTGATGCAAAAACCGGAAGCCTCTTGTGGGAAACCGAGATCGCTGATCCAGAGTCTGGTTACAGCGAGACGATGGCCCCGACTGCTATTGACGGCAAGATCCTGATCGGCACCAACGGCGGCGAATACGGCATTCGCGGTTTCGTTCGTGCGTACGATGCAAAAACCGGCAAACTGGTTTGGAATTTCGACACAACGCCCGAGAATTCGGTTGGCGTATGGGCGACTAAGGACGCGACAGGAAAGGATCTGCACCGAGACATCGCAGCCGAGAAGGCGCAGCTGGCGAAAGCGGGCGATCCATACAAGACCCTTGGTGGCGGCGTTTGGCAAAATCCTGCCGTCGATCTCAAGCTCAATCGCATTTTCTTCGTCGTCGGCAACCCGTCGCCCGACCTCGATGGCGGCTTACGACCTGGCGATAACCTTTATACGGACTCGCTCGTTTCGTTGGATCTCGATACCGGGAAGTATGTCTGCCACTTCCAGTACATTCCGCACGACGTTTGGGATCTCGACGCTGTCAGCCCGCCGATCCTGGTCAACGTCAAAGATAAAGACGGCAAGACAATCCCCGGCGTCATTCACGCCGGCAAAACAGGAAACGTGTACGTTCATAATCGTCAGGATTGCAGTTTGATCCGCTTCTCCGATCCGATGGTCGCGCAGGAGAATATGTGGACGCTGCCGACCCCCGAAGGCGCACGCATGTTGCCTGGTGCTAACGGAGGTGTCGAATGGTCGCCGATGGCAGTCAATCCAACGCTCAGCTTGACGTACGCTGTCAATCTGCATCAGCCGATGACGTATCAGGTGCAATCGAGCCCCTATCCGGATGGCAAGCTCTGGCTTGGAGGCGCCTTCAAGGTTATCCCGACGGAAGAGTCCTTCGGCAACGTCACAGCCGTCAATTACGATACCGGCAAGATCAAGTGGCAGGTGAAGACCCCACAGCCAATGATGGGCGGAGCGCTCGCCACGGCTGGCGGCCTTGTATTCACCGGCGAAGCCAATGGGTGGTTCCGCGCCTATAATGCGGAAGACGGGAAAATCCTGTGGTCATTCCAGATGGGTGCGGGCGTCAACGCTCCGCCATCCGCCTATTCGCTCGACGACAAGGAATACGTCGTCGTCGGCGCGGGCGGCAATACGCAGATCGACTTCAAGCGGGGCAACAACATCGTTGCTTTCACGCTCAATTGAGCGAGTGATTGGTGCTTGGTCATCAGAAATGAAAGGAGCGCTTGGGCGCTCCTTTCGGAATGCCCCGTGGATGACCTGATAGAGAATGGGAGCTTCCAATATGCGGAATACGTCACTTCTCCTCGCTGCAGTGCTGTCGTTGGCCGGCAATGGAGTTTTCGCTGATGACGTCGCCAACAAGGCACAAATCTGCGCAGGCTGCCACGGAGAAAACGGTATTCCGCAGGAAAAGACGACCCCGATCATATGGGGCCAAAACCAGGGCTACCTCTACATCGAGTTGCGCGACTTTAAGAGTGGGGTCCGCAAGAACGATCAGATGTCGGCCATCGCTGCGGATCTCAGCAAAGATGACATGAAGGCGCTCGCTAAGCACTTTTCCAGTCTCAAGTGGCCGAATCTCCAGCAGCCGTCGCCGTCAAAGGACGTTACGAAGACGGCATTGACGGTGATCAATTCGATCAATTGCTCATCTTGCCATCTCGAACAGTTTCAGGGCGACGGGACAACGGCACGCCTGGCGGGTCAGCAACACGAGTACCTCGCAAAGACGATGGCCGATTTTCGGAGTCGCGCACGCGCCAATAATCCCGGCATGTCGGATCTTATGAATGCGATGCAGCCCGCCGATCTTGACCCCATCGCACAGTATCTCGCGAGTCTCACGGTCATCGGTGGTGGGAATGGACAATAGCCGTTTTCAAAGCGCAGCGAGCTTCTTGCGTAGCTCATCATTGGCGGCGAGATCGGCGGCAGTCTTGCCGCTCTTATCGCGGAGCGTACGATCGGCGCCGTGAGCAAGAAGCACATCGATGGCCTTTTCATGCCCTAGTGAGGCTGCGATCATCAATGCCGTGCGTCCGCGATTGTCCTGGTCGTTAAGCTGCGCTCCCCGCGCAATCAGCAGCTCAATAACGTCTTTCACGTCGCTTGTGCCCGCACCATCTTCATGCCCGGCCGCCCACATGAGCGCTGTCAATTCATTGCCATAGCGCGCGTTGACGTTGATCGAATGATCGAGAAGGAGGCGGGTGACGTTAGCATAGCCGCGCGCTACGGCATAACAGATCGGAGATTTACCCGTCGTGTCGGATTTTTCCGGATTAGCCCCTTTGTCGAGCAATAAACGCACAATGGATTCGCTGCCCATATAGGCTGCTGCTTCAATCGGCGTCAGGCCGCTTCGTCCAGGTAGGTTGACGTCAGAGCCGTGGGCAATCAGCAATTGCACGATTGGCGCGCTATCTTGTTCCGATGCCACGAACAGCGCCGTTGAACCGTCAAGATCTCGCGCATTGACGGACGCCCCACGTGACAAAAAAAGTTCAACCATATCGGTGTGGTGCGACCTTGCAGCGTGAGTCAGAGGCGTTGCGCCTTGACGATCGCGCGACGCGAGTGATGCCCCGTCATCGAGCAGATGGCGAGCGAGATTTAAACAGCCTTTGTCCGAAGCTGCGTCGAGAGCCACGTTCAGTTGGAGCGTTCCGGAGGTCGATTTTATTTGTTCGTACCGCTGCTCTTGCTCTTGGCAAATACGGTCGGTTGCTGAAGCAGAGATCGGGAAATAAAAAGTAAGAGCAAGAGTGATCATGCTTTGATGAAACTTATTCACCTGTTCACTCCATTAACATGCGCTGTGTATTGGTTAGATCGATATCGCTTCATATCCCTATCATGGATGCCAAAAATTTAGCTTGCTAATCTCTCTCGGCCCAACTCATTGATGGTCGACGTGAGTACGGGAATGTCTGCTTGCTGAAGTGTTGC
>DATLJG010000471.1:0-2877 GCA_035538995.1 Hyphomicrobium sp.
GCGCCCCTACTACTACATCGTCGTCGCCAACAGCACGAGCCCGCGCGACGGCCGCTACATCGAGCAGATCGGCACCTTCGATCCGATGCTCAAGAAGGACGATCCGAACCGCGTGAAGTTCGTCGAAGAGCGCATCAAGCACTGGCTCGGCGTCGGCGCCCAGCCGACGGATCGCGTCCTGCGACTCCTCGACGCAAAGGGACTCGCGACACGCAAGGCGTCCAACAATCCCGAAAAGGCGAAGCCGAAGAAGAAGGCGCAGGAGCGCGCTGCTGCCGCCGCCGAGAAGGCGAAGGCTGCTGAGGAAGCCGCAGCTCAGCCCCAGGGCGACGCCGCGTAAGCGATTAAGAACTTCGCACGTTTTATTGGGCCTCCCGGGCGACAGCTCGGGAGGCTTTATGTTGCCGATCTCACTGGCCCGGGATTTGGAGGTTGATCGCACGCCGTAGTTGAAATGATACAAGTTCGTAAGAAATCATGTGTGCCGATGGTCTTTACGAAATCGCATTCTCTGGTCCGCGACGGTCGCTTGGGCCGCCCGGCCGTGCCTTGCTGATCTGCCGCGCAGGACGATTGTTCGGATCGGATCCGCGCGGCCGTCTCTATCGCGGCCGGTTGCGCGTTTACGCGAGCCAAGCTGTGAGGAAAGATTTTATCAACGCCGTCTACGAGACGCCGCCGCGCGTCAAGCCGGTGCCCGGAACCACGACGGACATGCTCAACGTCGTCTCGATTTCCGGCGAAATCGATGCTCTTGCGCGAAATCAGAACACGACCGTTCTGGTCGGACGCAAGGCCGTCGATATCGAGATAACGTACCTCGGCCCCTTGTCGCCATGACGTTTAAGCGGCATCAGATCCAACATGACAACAAATGACAAAAAGGACCGTGTGCTGCTCGGTGAAATCACCGGCGTGCACGGCATTCGCGGCGATCTTCTGGTTCGCAGCTACACGCAAGCGCCGGAAGCGATCGCCAGCTATGGGCCGTTGGCCGACGCCAGCGGCGCCCGGCACTTTTCGCTCAAGGTCGTGCGGAGCACGGACAAGGGTATTGTCGCGCGCATCGAAGGCATTGCCGATCGCACGGCTGCCGAAAAGCTGCGCGGCACAAAGCTCTTCGTTGATCGTGCGCGATTGCCGGAAACAGAAGCCGCCGAATTCTACCATGCGGATCTGATCGGCCTGAAAGCCGTCTCGGAAGATGGCGCACATCTGGGCGAGATCGTTTCGGTGCAGAATTTTGGCGCCGGCGATCTTCTGGAACTGAAGCCCGTTTCCGGTGCAGCGACGGAGTTCATTCCGTTCGAAGATCAATGGGTGCCGCGTGTCGATCTCAAGTCCGGCCTCGTCGTCATCAATCAGCCGGTGACCGTCGAAGCCGAGCCGGGCGAAGACAGCGACGCTTGATCAGACCGGGCATCCACGCGCCAGCTTCGGCAAGTCTCCGGTAACGCCTGCCGCCTCGGCGAGGATCAGGCTCTTGGCACCGCCGACCCGATCGAGAACGCCGAGCGCCGCGCCGCGTCCCGCGCGCAAGATCATGTTGTCGGCGCCGAAGATGCGATTCAACCCGTCATAGACGGATGCCGACATGAAGGAGTCGAAGCGCCGCCAGCGCTGATAGCGTTCGAGGTGCACGCCCGCGCCGAGATCCAGCCCAAGCCTCGCCGCGTCGGCAATAATTTCAACCAGCGCCGCCGCATCGCGCAGCGCGAGATTGACGCCTTGCCCGGCGATCGGATGGACGCCGTGCGCCGCATCGCCGATCAACGCAAAACGGTTGGCGATCAGCTGACGCGGAATGACGATATCGAGCGGCCAGGACTGACGCGGCCCATCGAGGGAAATCGAACCGAACCGGCCACCGATACGCAAATCGAGTTCGGCCAGAAAGCCGGCGTCATCGAGGGCCATGACCCGCGCCGCTTCCTCGCGTTCGGCGCTCCACGTAATGCAGGCGCGCTGGTCGTTGAGCGGCAGGATCGCGAACGGACCGCCGGGAAGGAAATGTTGAATGGCAACGCCGTCGTGTGGTTCGCTGAATGCGACGGTCGTCACGATGCCGGTCTGTCCGTACGCCCAACCGACGGTCTTGATGTCGGCGGCGTCGCGCAGTTTCGAATGTTTGCCGTCAGCGGCAATACAAAGCGGCGCGCTGAGCGTCTCGCCGCCACGCAACGTGATCTCCGCGGCGTGCGGACTGAGAACCAAACCTTCCGCTTCGGCCGGAGCGATCCATGTAACGCCGCGCGCCTTTTCGATGGACTGCGCCAACGCCGCGCTGAGCACACGCGCTGGAACCATGAACGCCGCCGGCGCGCCCTCGGGCGTTCGCGCATCGTAGGTCAGGCGTGTCGGACGGATGCCGTCGGACAGCGCTGAATCAGTAATCTCGATCGCCGTCATGACTTGGGCTTTAGGAGCGATCGTCTCCCAAACGCCGAGCCCGTCGAGCACAGCCTTGGCTCCGGCCCAAATCGCGAAGGCGCGCCCGTCGCTGGAGGCTCCTCCCGGCCCCTTTGCCCGATCGATAATGGCGATCCGCAAATCCGGCCCCAGCGCCTGCACCAGACCGCGCACGACCGCCAATCCAGCAAAGCTGCCGCCTGCGACGATAATGTCGAAAGAGCGAGCTGCGGGCGTCGTGACGGTCACGGAGCGTTACCTCAATTTGACTTTCGGGCTATGGGTGCAACCTTAGGCGAGCTGGTGCTCTTTGTCTCCGGCTCACCACTCCTTCGCCAAACACCCGAGAATGCTCTCCATGACAACGCGGCCTGCGGCCTCCCCGGCCCTCGAAAATCTCATCGCGACTCTGACGCTGGAGCCGCTCGAAGATAATCTGTTTCGCGGACCCCGTTCGAGCGAAGGCTG